>NZ_DAIOFX010000044.1:0-16631 GCF_036745535.1 Dissulfurispira sp. | reverse complement strand
CTTACTATCCTTTCAATGATGCTTTCATATCCTGAGTAAATGGAATGCAGGGAACCGGCTATTGCCTTAATATGGGAGTCTATATTTTCAGGGTCTTTCTCTTTTTTAAGCCTTGAAAGCTTCCTCCTGATACTCTCTGTTTCCTTTTTAATCAAGGACATATCTGCATCTATGTCAGCAATTAATGCTTCCATAGCATCCCTTCTTTTTTAATCTTCTCCCTGATTTCCGGTCTCAAATCATCTTCAAGAAATACGATATCAAAAGGCATCCCCTTGAATATCTCTTCAAGCCTTACAGTAACATAAACCCTTTTGTCTTCGGGAATCCCTTTAACTGCAATGTCAACATCGGAATGTTCATTAAACTCCGAAGGTCTTAGTATAGAGCCAAAGACATAAACATCTCCTGCTCCTTCATCATAAAGCAATGCCCCTGCCTCTTTCAGCCTTTGTAATGCCTTTTGTCTGAGGTTCTCTTTTAACTCTCTCCTTCTCTTTGATAGTACAGTTTCCGCCATCTAAAAAACCTTCTCCAGTTCCACTCCAAATCCTTCAAGGAGTTTTGAATTCACCCTGCCTTTTTCCATTGCCTGATCGAAAATTTTAAACTCTCCGTTCACATTCTCATAAACCTCTATGCTCTTCTCCATAGGGTCAGCTATCCAGTATTCCTTTACTCCGGATTTTTCATAAACCCGTTTTTTATGCTTCAGGTCATAATATGCAGTTGATTCGGATAGTATCTCTATCACAAGGTCAGGCGCAGCCTCTATCTTTTTATCTCCAATAATGTTAAGCCTCTCATTAGAGATAAAAATAATATCCGGTTGATAGGTCTCTGTTTCTGATAAATAGACATCCATTGGTGCGTAAATCACCTCTCCAAGCTTTCTTTCCTCAACAAATTTCACCAATTCAAACCCAATCTTTCTTAAGATTATCTGATGATAAGGCACGGGCGATGGTGTCATAACCAATTCTCCTCCTATCAATTGATAAGGCGCTCCTTCAGGCAGCTTCTCGTAATCCTCATAGGTATATTGCTTTTTAGCCTTTTCTAAGGCTGCTGTAGTCATAAAAACACCTCCTCATGATTTCTAATTGAATTATAGCAATTAAGCCATGTCTTTTCCATCTGACAACCCTTGTCACACCGATTGACAAAAATTGTCAGTAGTCCTACACTATCTTTAAATGTACCTGTCATCATTTTTCAACTATTACAGGGTTGGCCGTTTCATATTTGCACTGGCCTTGCTTATCTCATTTCAGATAGCAGGGCTGTCTTATGCCATTCCGAGATTAATGTTTATACTGGCTGTTTACAGCTTCATATCACTGCTCAGGCTTGTTGTTTTCACAAAAAAAATACATTACTTCGATTTTCTTCTGGACATTGTATTCATATCGGCAATGGTTTACATAAGTTTCGGTGTATATTCATATCTGACCCTTCTTTATCTTTTTCCCATCTTTTTCTCATCCGTCATCATAAAAACAAAAAAGATATTTCTCTTCCCTGTCATTTCCGCAGTTCTTTATGGAGCATCCTATTATATCAGCGGTGTTATCACGGAAAAAGAGAGCATTTTGAACATTTCTCTACACTTTCTCTCCTTTTCCCTCATCGCCCTTGCAGGGGACAATTTAAAAGAAAGAATGGAAAAACAGGAGCAGCATATAAAAAATCTGGAGGAAGAAAAGATAAAGATGAAGGGATACGAAAGGTTGTACAGGGTGAGCGCTGATCTGGCACACGAACTGAAAAATCCACTCGCATCGATTTCTGCTGCAGTGCAGTTTTTAAATGAAGGAAGAAACGACAGGGAATTTATTGATATGCTCGGCACAGAAACTAAACGCCTTACAACCCTTGTGAATGATTTTCTCCTGTTCTCGCGCCCGTCCGATGCCCCAAAGGAAGATGTGGATTTATCAGAAACCCTGAAATCACTGGTCAATCGCCCGGATAGCGACAAAAACAGTGATAAAAAAATAACGCTAAATGTAATAAACAATGCGGAGGTTGTTGCAAACAGGACATTTATGGAAGTAGCTTTAAACAATATTATTAAAAATGCCATTGAGGCTGCAAAGTCAGAGGTAAGGGTTTCACTTATACGGAATCAAAAAGAAATAAAGATAGGGATTGAAGACGATGGCAGCGGAATAAATGAGGACATAAAGGATAAAATTTTCGAACCATTTGTAACAACAAAAACAAACGGCACAGGTTTGGGGCTGGCAATAGCTTACCGAATAATAACGGGTTTTGGAGGAAATATCATTATTGACAGGTCTTCCCTCGGAGGTGCAAAGTTTACGATTGTGTTTCCAAAAGTGATGCAATGATGGAGTATTGAAGTAAAAGCATTTGTCTATATCATTACTCCATTGCTCCAATTTAATTGATGGAGGTTTTACTATGCGTGCATTAATTGTCGATGACGAACAAAATATTAGAAAAGTATTAAATGTCCTCTTAAAGGAAGATGGCCTCGAGGTTTATGAAGCATCAAGCGTAATCGACGCAAACAGTCTGATAAAAGAGAATTACTTCGATATTGCAATAATTGATCTCCGCCTCTCGGACGGCTCCGGTATAGATATACTGAGGACAATAAAAGAACAAAACCCCGAGACTGTAGTATTGATAATCACTGCATTTGCATCAACAGAGACGGCAATAGCTGCAATGAAGCTTGGTGCTTACGACTATGTGACAAAGCCCTTTAATCTGGATGAAATAAGGATTGTTCTGAAGAATATAAAAGAAAAGATAATTCTCCAGAAAAAGGTAAAAGAACTTCAGCAGTATGCAGATGAGTATCAGAATATTACCGGGAAATCCGATGCAATGAAAAGGGTCTTCAATATGATAGATAAAATAGCGCCCTTCGATACAAATGTCCTCATAACAGGAGAAAGCGGCACGGGCAAGGAGCTCGTTGCAAAGGCCATACACAACAGGAGCATAAGGTCAGACAGGCCGTTCATTGCAATCAACTGCGCAAGTCTTCCGGCAGAACTTCTCGAAAGCGAATTGTTCGGATATACAAAAGGGGCATTTACAGGCGCCTATGCATCAAAGCGGGGACTGATAGATGAGGCAAATGGCGGTACACTGTTCTTAGATGAGATAGGAGAGATGCCTCTGTCACTGCAGGCAAAACTGCTGAGGTTTTTAGAGGAAAAAAAAATCAGGCCTATAGGGAGCAGCAGCGAAATAGAGATCGATGTGAGGATAGTTGCCGCTACAAATAAGACCCTGAATAAATTGCTCGAAAAAGGCGAATTCAGGGAAGACCTTTATTACAGGCTCTCAACCTTTGAAATAAGGCTGCCGTCACTAAGGGAAAGAAAAGAGGACATACCTCTGCTCATCGATCATTTTGTAAAACTGTTTTCCAGAAAGTTTCAGAAAGATATATACAGGATCGAACCGGCCTTTGTGGATTACATCATGCAGCAGGAACTGAAAGGCAATGTAAGGGAATTGAAAAACATCATAGAGAAGGAGGTTATCCTGTCCGAAGACGGCCACCTAAAATGCACATCATGTCCCACAGTGTTCAATCAAACCTATGCGATAAATACTCCTTTAGAGAACAGCATAAATTTGAATGAGTACCTTGCATCTGTGGAAAAGGAGCTTCTCAATAAGGCACTGCAAAAGGCAAACGGCGTAAAAACAAAGGCAGCGGAGCTTTTAGGTTTGACGTTCAGGGAGTTCAGGTACAGACTGTCGAAGTATAAGTAATTAAGTTATTAAGGTAAAAAAGCACGCCGTTATTCACTTAATCACTTATTCACTCATTCACTCATTTACTTATTTACTTATTTCCCAATCACTTCTCCCATCTTGAATATGGGCAGGTAAAGGGCTACAACAATATAGCCAATAGTTGTCCCTAAAAAGACCATCAACATCGGCTCCAGCATTGTTGTGAGGTTTGCAACGGCATTATCCACTTCATCATCATAAAAATCCGCTATCTTTATAAGCATCTGGTCAAGGGCGCCGGTTGATTCACCCACATTTATCATCTGTGTAACCATAGGCGGAAAGACCTCTGTCTTCGAAAGAGGCTCTGCAACGGTCTTGCCAGATGCCACTTCCTTTTTAACCTCAAAAACAACTTCCTCCACGACCTTATTTCCTGACGACCTTGCGCATATATCGAGTGCGTCAAGTATAGGAACCCCGCTGCTAATGAGGGTGCCGAGAGTCCTCGTAAACCTTGCAACGGCAACCTTTCTCAGGAGGTCCCCAATTACAGGCATTTTTAGTAAAAATCTGTCGGTATTTTTTCTTCCGGCCTCGGTTCCTCTATATTGTTTTATCCCGAAGATTGTCAATATCAGACCGCCAAGTATCACCACACCACCTATGCCTCCCAGAAAATTACTCAACCATATAACGCTCCTTGTAGGCCCCGGAAGTTTTGCACCCATCTCTGTAAAAATCTTCGAGAATATTGGAATGACCCATATCATAATTATTGCAATAACAAGTACAGCCACAGATATGACAATAGAAGGATATATCATTGCACCCTTTACCTTTTTCTTGAGCTTCATTGCCTTTTCGATATAACCCGCAAGCCTCATAAGCACTGCATCAAGGACGCCGCCTGCCTCACCAGCAGCTACAAGGTTCACATAGAGGTCATCGAATACCCTTGGATGCTTTTTAAGGGCATCGGCAAGTGTTGTGCCTGTCTCAATATCGGCCTTTATCTGGGCAATTACTGCACCGAGGGTCTTGTTCTCTGTCTGTTTTGACATTATGTCAAGGCCCTGAACAATAGGTATGCCTGCTGTAAACATTGTGGCAAACTGACGTGTGAAGATAACTATATCTTTGTCTGTAATTTTCTGTTTTTTGGGCCCGAAGAGTTTTTTGGATGGCGCTGTTTCGGTAATAACCGTGGGTAGTATGCCCTGCCTTCTTAAAGCCGAGACAACCTCGTCCTTTGTGCTGGCGGTAATCTCGCCGCTCTTTGGCTCCCCCCTCAGGGTCTTTCCGGCCCATTTAAAGGTTGTAGGCATACGCCCCCCTTATAATAATCCTGCCCGCTCCATAATTATCGGCACCTTATCTTCCATGCCGATGGCCATTATATGAACACCGTCACATATATTCTCATCTTTGAGCTGCCTTATATGCCTTGCCGCTATATTAAGTCCTGTATCCAGCGCCTTTTCCTTGCCTGCAGCCTTTAACTCATCTATAAGATCCTGAGGCACCCTTATGCCCGGTACATTGTTGTTTATGAAATTGGCCATTCCCGCGCTCTTTAAAACAACAATTCCTGCAAGTATCTTGATCGGGAACTTCCTCGCATAACTCATAAACTCTTTAAACTTGTTTATATCATAAATCGCCTGTGTTTGGAAGAATTTTGCGCCTGCCCTTACCTTTTTCTCGAATTTTATGAGCTGGGGCTCAAGCGGGTTTGCCTCGGGAGTTACAACAGCGCCCTGAAAGAAGTCTGTTGCGCCCTTCAAATCATTGCCTGCCATGTCCTTTCCATTGTTTAATGAATTAACAACATTAAGAAGCTGCACAGACTCTATATCATAGACAGGCTTTGCCTGCTTGTGGTCACCTGCAAGGACATGGTCTCCTGTCATGCACAGGACATTTTTTATTCCGAGGATATTTGCGCCAAGGAGGTCTGACTGAAGGCCTATCCTGTTCCTGTCCCTGCATGTCATCTGGAGTATAGGCTCAACACCATGCTCAATGGCTATTTTGCACACTGCCATGGAGCATATGCGCATCACAGCAGACTGGTTATCGGTAACATTCAAAGCATCCACCTTGCCTTTTAAAAGCTCGATATGGTGGATCATCTCCTTTATATCAGTGCCCTTTGGAGGGCCAACCTCTGCAGTTACGACAAATTTTCCTGAATTCAATATATCCTTGAAGCTCATTTCTTCTTTTCCTCCTTCTTCTCCGGCCTTGTAACAAGAGTTCTCGGCTTTATGCTCGCTGACCAGTCCTTTGCCTCAAGTGCTGTATCGCAAAGCTCCTGAAGCCTGTCAAGCCTCTTCATCCTCTCATATATCCTCACCCATGCGCATTTGATATCAGGGCTAACCTCGCATTTGCCGTCCTTGCATCCTCCGCAAGGCCCGTTCAAAATACCCTTTGGACATGCAGTTACAGGACAAATGCCGCCTGTCTTATCGAGAATACACTTGCCACACAACGAGCACCTCTCGTCAAACATCTGAAACCTTGTCATATTCCCGAGGAACAGACTGTCATTCGTCGCATAAACAGGCTTGTCCTCGAATATCTCAACAGCAGCCTGCGTACCTGCACCGCATGACATGATAAGGATGCACTCTGTCTTATCGAGGGCATCTTTAAAAGGCTTCAATTCAATCTTTGTTCCGAGCACCTGACAGCCTGTCTTCGCAACAAAACCGCCTGTAACCTCTTTACCTTCTGCCTTTAATGCCTCTGTCAGGGCATCAATCGCCTCCTGATTGCCTGTGCCGCAGAGGCTCGCACACTCAGAGCATCCTATAAGGAAGAAGCTCCTGTAGTTCTTTATATTCTCCATTAACTCCTGAAAGTCGCGTTTTTTTGTAATTATCATCTCTTGCTCCTTACATCCTTTATTTTATATCTCCACCTTCATGCCTGCCTGCATCCTGGCAGCAAGAACAGTGTTATACATCAGCATTGCAATGGTCATAGGCCCTGCACCGCCCGGAACGGGTGTTATATATCCTGCCCTCTCCTTTGCAGCATCGAAATCCACATCTCCAACTATCTTTCCCTCAGGGGTGACATTTATGCCTATGTCTATAACTGCCGCTCCTTGTTTAACCATATCGCCTGTAATCATCTTTGCCCTTCCAACTGCAACGCAGAGTATATCTGCCTTAAGACATTCCTCTTTGAGATTCGGTGTCTTGCTGTGGCATATGGTGACCGTTGCATTCTTTCTTAAAAGCAATAATGCCAAAGGCTTTCCAACAATAACGCTCCTTCCAACAACAACTGCATGTTTTCCTGCCGGGTTTATGTTATAGGCTTCAAGCATCTTCATTGCGCCATGGGGAGTGCATGGGATGAATCCGGGCTCGTCCAGAACAAGCTTTCCAAGGGCATCAGGCCCAAATCCGTCCACATCCTTGGCAGGAGAAATCCTGTCCATGACCTCTTTTTCGTTGAGACCCTTCGGGAGTGGAAGCTGTACCAGTATCCCGTTGATCTTTGGGTCTGCATTGAGTTTATCAATAAGATCTAAGAGTTCCTTCTGCGTGGTTGTATCAGGAAGCTTATAGCCGAAGCTGTTAATGCCAATCTCTCCGCATGTCTTTTCCTTTGAAGCCACATACTTCTTTGATGCAGGATTCTCTCCAACAAGAACCACTGCCAGACCTGGATTAATACCCCTTGATTTTAGTTCATCCACCTCTTTTTTAAGGTCTTCCCTTATTCTTTCTGCTACCTTCTTGCCATCAATCAATTCTGCTGACATGAATCCTCCCTTTGTTTAGTTTATGAGTGAATGAGTAAATGGGTAGATGAGTTTCTACCCATTTACTCATTTACTCATCTGCTCATTTACGGTTTCTTTATCAGTTCCAGCATCTCTTCCCTCGTGCTCTGCTTGCTCCTGAATATCCCGCGCACTGCCGATGTCACCGTCCTTGAGCCCGGCTTTTTTATACCCCTCATGCTCATGCATAGATGCTCGGCATCTACAACAACCATACAGCCCCTCGGTTTGAGCTTATCCATAATCATGTCTGCAAGCTGTGCTGTCAAACGCTCCTGAACCTGAGGCCTCTTTGCAAAATGCTCCAGCGCCTTTGCAAGCTCGCTTAGTCCGGCTATCTTTCCCGATGGTATATAGGCAATATGCGCCTTCCCGATGAAAGGCAGCAGGTGGTGCTCGCAAACAGAATAGAATGGAATGTCCTTAAGCAGCACCATTTCATCGTGGCTTTCACCCTCTATGGGTTTAAGCAGGTCTTCTTCAGGCGTTTCAAGCCCTGCGAATATCTCGGCAAACATCTTTGCCACACGCTTTGGCGTGTCTTTAAGGCCCGGACGCTCCCTGTCTTCGCCTATACCCTCAAGGATTAATCTTACGCCTTCTTCTATCTTCTTGCTATCCATCCTATTGGCCATAACACTCTATAATCCTTTTATCAGTTATTATCTTGTCCATTCTTATATCATGCGATTCAGAAGGAATCGACTCCACTATCTGTTCTTCATATGCCAGAGCAATTAAACACTTGACCCTTGACCCCTGACCCCTGACCCCTGACAATAATTTATCATAAAAACCCTTGCCATATCCCAGCCTGTTGCACTGTTCGTCAAAGGCTACCCCCGGAACTATGATTAAATCCATATGCTCAACATTCATCCTTCTACTTTCAGATATATCGGCAGATACATTGGGTTCGGGTATTCCAAAATAACCTTTAACAAGCTCCTCTGTATCCTTTATCTCGTAAATCTTCAGTTCGTTGTCCTGTTTATCAACCCTCGGCAGCACAACTACCTTTCCGTGTGCAACGCAATATTTTAACAAATCAAAGGTGTCAACTTCGCTTCTGAAAGAGGCATATAAGAGAATTTTATGGGATGCCTTAAACTCCGAAAGCGCCAGCAGCCTTTCTTTAATCTCCCTGTCCTTGTCCTTCCTGATTTCTTCATGTATAGAATCCCTGCGGGATAAAATGTATTTTCTTATGTCAGATTTACCTGTCAGCAATAGGAATCCTATCCCTTTCCGAGATAGCCTTCGAGTTTTTTCTTTATCCCTCTGATCTCTTCGACCACCTCAGATGCAGCACTAAAGGGGGAATCACCCCTGACATCGGCATCCATGACCGATTGGTCGAACCTTATTGCACCCAGAAATTCCATATCTTTTATGTGTTCCTTTAAAAAGGAGACATCGCTCTCGTTCCTCACTTTATTCGCAACAACAAAGACGTGCTTTACGCCAAGCCCCTTTGCCATCTCCTTTACGGTATTTGCAGTCTGGATACTCCTCTGTCCCGGCTCCACCACAACTATAAAGGCATCAACCGCCTCTGCAGTGCCCCTCGTGAGATGCTCTATCCCTGCCTCCATATCGACAACGACTACCTCGTCCCTCTCCACAACGAGATGCTTTAAAAGCCTCCTCAGGAGGACATTCTCAGGGCAGTAGCATCCCGATGCTGCTGCCTTCGATTTGCCTGCCACGAGCAGGGTAATGCCGTTAAATTTGTATCCGATTTCTTCGGGAAGGTCATCAACCCTCGGATTGAGTTTGAATATCCCCCCCATGCTTCCGGGTTTTGCACCCGTCCTTTCTTCTATCAATTCCGGCATGTCGGCAATCGGCCTTATTTTCTCGATATCCGATAGTTTAACGCCCAATGCCTGCGCAAGATTCGCATCGGGATCTGCATCCACAGCAATGACCCTCTTGCCACCAGCAGCAAATAAATGGCTCAATACCGCAGAAAGTGTTGTCTTTCCAACCCCGCCCTTGCCTGTTATTGCAATTTTCATAGTCCGAAATTATAGCATAATCATCCACCCATTTACCCATTTACTGTTGTTGTGTTATCATCTCCTATGGAAGCCAAGAAAAACGTTGCAAAAGAGCTTATAGAGGACTCAGACCGCTATCTGATGCGTACCTATAACCGCCAGCCATTGGTCCTCAGAAAAGGCCGCGGCATAAAGGTCTGGGGCTCTGACGGAAAGGAATATCTCGATTTTGTTGGCGGCGTTGCCGTAAATGTCCTCGGTCACTGCCATCCAAAGGTCGTCATAGCAATACAAAAGCAGGCGCAGAGGCTGCTGCATGTATCGAATCTTTACCATATCGAACCTCAGATAAAGCTCGCAAAGCTTTTATGTACGCACTCATTTGCCGATAAGGTCTTCTTCTGCAATTCCGGAGCTGAGGCCAATGAGGCTGCCATAAAGCTGACAAGGAAATATGCAAAGGAGCATTACGGACAGGAGCGTTTCGAGATCATCACTGCACTGAACTCATTTCACGGAAGAACGCTCGCAACCGTTACGGCCACAGGGCAGGAGAAATTCCAGAAGGGATTCGAGCCCCTCATGCCGGGATTCAGATACGTGCCGTTTAACGACATAAACGCACTGCAGTCCGCAATAACCACAAACACCTGCGCTGTTATGCTCGAACCCATTCAGGGAGAAGGAGGAGTAAAGGTTCCCTCCGATGACTATTTTAAAAAGGTCAGGGAGGTCTGCGATAAAAACGGACTGCTGCTCATACTGGATGAAGTCCAGACAGGCATGGGAAGGACCGGAAGGCTCTTTGCGTATGAGCATTACGGCATAACACCCGACATAATGACCCTTGCAAAGGGACTCGGTGGAGGAGTGCCAATAGGTGCCATGCTTGCCACGGAAAGGGTTGCAGCCTCATTCCAGCCCGGCAGCCATGCATCTACATTCGGCGGCAATCCATTGGTCTGTGCAGCAGCCATAGCAACGCTTGAGGCGATTTTAGAGGACGGGTTTATCCTGGACCACTGCAACAGGATGGGGGCATATTTTATAAAAAAACTAAGCCAGCTTAAGGATGATTATCCTGAGAAAATTGTGGATATCAGGGGAAAGGGGCTCATTATTGCAATGGAATTGACAATAGATGGGACACCTGCCGTCAGGGCCTGCGCAGAAAAAGGCGTCCTGATAAACTGCACGGCAGGCAATGTATTGAGATTCACCCCGCCCCTGCTTGTGGAAGAAAAGGACATCGATCATTTAGTGGATGTCATGGGGGAGGTACTGGGCAAATGAACGGCCAAATAGATGGAAAACGAGATTTTCTGACAATATGGGACTTATCGAAAGATGAAATAGAAAATCTGATCAAAAGGGCGCTGGAATTAAAATCAGGCGCTGACAAAAACAAATGCCCACTCATAGGAAAGAGCATAGGCCTGTTCTTTGAAAAACCTTCGACAAGGACAAGGGTGTCCTTTGAGGTGGGAATATATCAGCTTGGCGGGCAGTCCATCTATCTCAATCCGAGGGAAATACAACTTGGAAGGGGAGAGAGCATAGCGGATACCGCACGGGTTTTATCGCGGTATCTAAACGGAATAATTCTAAGGACATACGCACATTCTTCTGTGGAGGAATTTGCATCCCATGCAACAGTCCCTGTAATAAACGGCCTTTCGGACTTTCATCACCCGTGCCAGGCCCTCGCAGACCTCATGACTATCATGGAAAAGAAGGGAAGGCTCAAAGGCATTCGCCTCGCTTATATCGGCGACGGAAATAATGTAGCCAACTCCTTAATAGAGTCTGCAGCACGGACAGGGATTAACATAACCATCGCATGTCCCGAAGGTTATGAGCCAGACCCCGACGTCCTTGACAGGGCAAGGAGCGATTCATCAGGCGAGATAATAATCCTCAGGAACCCGAAAGAGGCGGCAGGCAGGGCAGATGTTATTTATACAGATGTATGGGTAAGCATGGGGCAGGAAGAGGAGGCTGAGAAGAAAAAATCAAAATTCAAGAATTATCAGATAAACAGCCAGTTGCTTCAGTGTGCAAAAAACGATGCCATCGTGCTTCATTGTCTGCCGGCACACAGGGGCGAAGAGATAACAGATGAGGTTATGGACGGCCCGAACAGCGCTGTCTTTGACCAGGCAGAAAACAGGCTGCATACGGAAAAGGCGCTACTGGAGTTCCTGATACGGTAGCTCTATCATAAATGTGGTTCCTTCGCCTTCTTTGCTCTTTACACTTATGTTTCCGCCATGCGCCCTGACAATGTTATAACAGATGCTCAAACCGAGCCCTGTCCCTTTCCCGAATCCCTTTGTGGTGAAGAACGGCTCAAAAATCTTTTGTATGACATTTCCGGGGATGCCCGGCCCATTGTCAGACACCTCTATAACCACACTATTATTTTCTTTATAGACCTTTAAAAGTATCCTGTCGCCCCTTTTAGAATCCCTGAGGGCATGAATGGAGTTTGTGACAAGGTTTAACAAAACCCGCTCCATCTGGGATTTATCCAGAGATGCCACGATATCATCAGAAACATCCACTGAAACATCTATCTTACTTGCATGCAATGCCTCGAAACAAGGTCTACGACTTCATAAATCATACCCTTTATATTCACCGTGGCCTTCTCGAGTTTGGGAGCCCTCGAAAAGACAAGCAGGTCATGTACAATGCTGCTTGCACGTTCAGCAGACTTGCTGATCTTATCCGCTATATTCTTTACATTATCATCAGCGGCAGTGCTCAGCAAAAGCTCGCTGAATCCGTTTATTGCAGAGAGGGGATTGTTCAATTCATGGGCGACCCCTGCTATCATCTGTCCGAGTGTAGCCAGCTTCTCTGCCTGTATTATCCTTAACTCCATCTCCCTTTCAGCAGTTATATCCCTTATAACTAAAACACAGCCTCCCTCATCGGCATCGGGGTGCATTCTAAAAGACCTCACAGTAAAAACATTATTTCCTAATGTAATCTCTTTACCCGCTCCTTCCCTGCATGCAGACTGACATGCCTTTTTGACAGCGTTATCCAGTGCTTCATCGATGCTTTTACCTTTTGCGCACTGTTTGCAAGTTTTCATGGCCGTATCGTTCATCATGGAGATTCTGCAGTCCTTATCCATGATAAAGACCATGTCCTGTATTGAGTCAAACGTCCTCTGCCACTGCTCTGCCCAATCGTGAAGCGCTCTCTCTCCCTTTCTTTAACATCGGTTTCGAGTCTCGATACCCGCTTCAGGGATACAATCGAAAAGCCCATGAACAGAAAAAATCCGGCAAGTGTGATGGTAACACCGGCCAATCTAATCCGGTGAAGCTCATGGGTCACGCTTTCCATCCGCGTGTCTGCCAGGGATTTTGCCTTTCTGTACGAATCTTCAACAAAGGAGATGATAAGATTCACAGGGAAGAGCACCTTTTCGGGCCTGTGATAAAAATCGGATGCAGTCACTTCCTTATCAAAAATGGAAATCCTATTTTCTATGTCCTTTATATAACTGAAAACACTTCCGGAACTATGGCATCCATAACATTCACTTACAACTGTCTTTGCCCTCGCCTTAAGTTTTATGATTTCATCTTCAGACCTTTTCTCACCCATGGCTGCATGCTTTAACTCATAAATTATATCCCTCAGCTCGGTGCGCTTGATCAGGCTCTTCTGGGCCTCGGCCAGATATCCGACCCTCTCCTTGACCACAAAGAGCCTTGAGCCCATGAACAGCATTCCTGCCGTTGTTATAACAAGAAAAAAGCCGAGAATTATTAAAAAGATTCTTCTCATTCCTTCCCCGATTTTATTTGATTTGATTTGATTTTTATAACTTGTGTGATATTTTGTAATTAACAATAGCAGATATTCACAACATTTTCACATTTGTAAACTAAAATTTACAATATAAAAAGAGAGGTGAAACATGGACTACAAAACAAGGATAAAAATAATAAAAGGCAGCCGCACAATAAAAGAGCTTGCAAATATCCTCGGCATTCCTGCGACAACGCTTCACACCTATCTCAATGGCCGCGAACCATCGGTCAGTTTTGTAAATCGTGTAAATGAAAAACTGAATGTGAATCCCGATTGGCTTATTACAGGGAGGGTCCCTATTTTTAAGAGCACAGTGTTCTCCGACGACGATACAATCATAAAAATATAACAGGCTTCCTGAACAGCGCATGGCCTCAATGGACGCAGAAAGAGCGCTGCTGGTTCGAGATGCACTTCAGGAGAAATTTCCCGGAATTTGAGACATGGCTGATAAACAACCATGGCAGGGCAGATTAACACCATTTCTTGACTTCAATCACATCTCTTTTATAAGATACTCTATTTAAGTAACCATGTAGTTAACTGCCAACTACTTAATCCCTTAATTGCTTAAAGCTCGGAGGCTAAATGCTCATCGCCATCGGTTCCGACCACGCCGGCCTTGAGATGAAGACAGAAATAATTGCGGTATTGAAGGAATTAGGACACGAATACACAGATTACGGCACAGATACCCCTCAATCCGTTGATTATCCCGACTTTGGCGAAAAGGTCTCGGAAGCTGTTTCAACAGGAAAGACAGAAAGAGGGATACTCATATGCGGCACCGGCATCGGGATGTCCATTGTTGCGAACAAATTCCCGAATATCCGCGCCTCCCTCTGCAATGAGCTCTTCTCGGCAAAAATGAGCAGGCTCCATAATGATGCAAACATCCTCGTCCTTGGCGGCAGGATCATTGGCAAAGACCTTGCAAAAGAGATAGTCCGCACATGGATGACAACGCCCTTTGAAGGCGGAAGGCATGCAAACAGACTCAAAAAAATCACGCTCATAGAGGAGAAGACTGTAAGAAGATGAATCTCGGACATGTAAAGGCAATCGACCCGGAGATATACGAAGCAATAGTCAGGGAGACGGAAAGGGAACAGAACAATATCCTTTTAATCGCATCCGAAAACTATGCAAGTCGCGCTGTACTTGAGGCACAGGGCTCTGCATTCACCAACAAATATGCAGAAGGCTATCCGAACAAGAGATATTACGGAGGCTGCGAATATGCCGATGTAGTAGAGAGGCTTGCCATAGAAAGGGCAAAGGAACTATTCGGCGCAGAGCATGTGAATGTCCAGCCCCATTCAGGAAGCCAGGCAAACATGGCAGTCTATTTCTCCTTTTTAAAGCCTGGAGACACAATCCTCGGAATGAATCTGGCACACGGCGGACATCTTTCACACGGCGCACCGGTTAATTTCACAGGCATGCTTTACAAAATAGTGTCCTACGGCGTAAATAAAGATACAGGCTACATAGAAATGGATGAGGTAAGAAGGCTCGCACTTCAGCATAAACCAAAAATGATAGTGGTTGGTGCAAGCGCATATTCACGCATCATCGATTTCAAGGCATTCTCTGAAATCTCAAAAGAGGTCGGCGCATATCTGCTCGCAGATATAGCACACATTGCCGGATTGATCGCAGCAGGCCAGCATCCATCTCCGATTCCGTATGCAGACTTTGTCACATCGACAACCCACAAGACATTAAGAGGACCAAGGGGCGGAATAGTAATGTGCAGGGCAGAGCATGCAAAAGCCGTTGACAAAATGATATTCCCCGGAATACAGGGAGGCCCACTTGTCCATGTGATTGCTGCAAAGGCAGTAGCTCTGAAAGAGGCATTGACCCCGGAATTCAAAGACTACCAGAAAAGGGTTGTAAGCAATGCGAAAAGGCTTGCAGAAGGGCTCATTAAACGCGGGTTCAAAATAATATCGGGCGGTACAGACAACCACCTTATGCTCGTTGATTTAGGTAATATGAATGTCACAGGTAAGGAAGCAGAAGAGGCCCTGGACAAAGCTGGCATAACCGTGAACAAAAATTCCATACCATACGATGATAAGCCGCCAACAATAACAAGCGGAATAAGGCTCGGAACCCCCTCTATAACTACAAGAGGAATGGGAGATTCAGAGATGGATGAAATCGCAGACATAATATCAAACATTATCCGCAACATAAACAATCCCTCTGCGATAGCCGATATGAATGGGAGGGTAAAAGCCCTCTGTGATAGGCATCCTATTTACTGACCATGAAATGCCCTTTTTGCGGCAGCATCGAAGACAAGGTAATCGACTCCAGAGTGAGCAAAGAAGGGGATGTCATCAGGAGAAGGAGGGAGTGCCTCAAGTGCGAGCAGCGGTTCACCTCCTATGAAAGGGTCGAAGACCCCTTCCCTATGGTTATCAAAAAAGATGGAAGCCGCGAGTTCTTTGACGGACACAAGATACTCACAGGGCTCAAAAAGGCATGCGAAAAACGACCCATCCCGATTACAAAACTGGAAGAGATAGAAAAGAATATCGAGAAGAAATTGATGGGCCTTAATGTGAAAGAGATACAGAGCACATGGATAGGCGAGGAGATAATGGCAGCACTGAAAGACCTCGACAAGGTGGCTTATGTGAGATTCGCATCTGTTTACAGGCAGTTCAAGGATATAAATGACCTCATGGAAGAAGTAAAGGGACTGTTCGAGCAGAAGAAGAAATAAAACATTACTCCAGATCAGACCCCTACCTACATTGAATTATTTGTTTTCGATAAGATATATTAAGTTATTGTGATTGGGGAGTCGTCCAACGGCAGGACGGCAGACTCTGGATCTGCTTATAGGGGTTCGAATCCTCTCTCCCCAGCCAATAAGAATTTAAAATTGAAGGTTGTAAATTGAAAATTTTAAATTTGCAATCTTCATTTTGTAATTGTAATGGTCCCATCGTCTAGAGGCCTAGGACGTGGCCCTCTCAAGGCTAAAACACGGGTTCGAATCCCGTTGGGACCGCCAATTATTAATACTCCTTAACAGCGGCATCTATGTCAAAGACAAACTGCCTTACATGCCGCCTGAAAAAAGATTTAACCTTTGCCCAGCTTACCCCTTCGCCTTCTAAATATTCAGGCTCAGGATTAGACTCGGCATCGGAAAAATAAACCAGCGACTTGCCTATATGAACAGGATTTATCCTCTCCTACTAAGAATATGTGTTATAAGATTTATACAAACGGGTTTTACC
>NZ_DAIOFX010000043.1:0-17113 GCF_036745535.1 Dissulfurispira sp. | reverse complement strand
ACTCTATACTACCTGAATCGGAGGTCTTTCTAAAATCTATTTTGGACAGATGTGAATTAGGATAAAACAAGCATAAAGGGGGTCAACATGAGCACATTGGCAATAGCAACAATCATAACGGTTGCTGCATTCTTTTTTCTGGCGGTAGCTCTTTTTAATACCCTTATTTCTCGAAAGAACAGGGTCAGTTATGCTTTTTCTTCTATTGATGCCATGCTGAAAAAGCGGTATGACCTGATTCCAAATCTCGTGACCGTTGTTGAGAAATACATGACGTACGAAAAGAAGGTGCTGGAGGAACTGACCTTATTGCGGGCAAAAGCGGTCTCTGGCAATATTGACGATGAGGAGAGAATAACGCTGGATAAACAGATCAGCAAGGTGCTGAGAAGCATTATTGCAGTGGCTGAGAATTATCCAGCCCTGAAGGCGAGCGAAAATTTTCTCCATCTGCAAAAGTCGCTGAATGAGATAGAAGAACAGATTTCGGCATCGAGGCGCGCTTATAATGCTGCAGTTACTGATTACAACAACGGAGTTGAGATGTTTCCCCTCAATATAGCCGCAAGGATAATGGGCTACAGGCAGAAGCCATGGTTTGAGATTCCAGACGAGGAACGCAAGCCTGTGGTTATAAAATGAGAGGGTGAGCGTGAAAACAGTCAATTTTGAAGAACTATATAACGATAGACTCGGACGATTGTTACATGAACTAGATCAGAGGAGGAAAAGAAGCATTTCCTTCATATTTAAAACCGGTCTGGTTTTGCTGGGCATCGGAGGTCTCCTTCTAATCGTTTATGAGAGCGCTGGCATGTCATGGTGGTACCACTTTTTTTCTCTGGCAGCTATTGGTATTGTCTTGCTATTCGTCTATACAAGGCAGAAAAATAGCTATGCCCGTGAGTTTAAGTCAAAAATTATGCCTTCTATTCTGCAGTTTATTAACTCTGAGCTATATTATCATCCCTATAACTATATGAGCAAGGATGAGTTTAATGGGTGCGGTCTATTCAAATGTCCGGACCGTTATAACGGGAAAGATTATGTCGAGGGTTATGTTGGAGAAACGCACATAAAATTCTCAATTGTGCATGCTGAGGAAGAACACAAAACAACGAGGACAGACGATGATGGGCACTCACAGACCGACACATACTACGCTACAATATTTTGCGGTATATTTTTTTCCGCAGACTTCAATAAATGGTTTTCCGGATGCACGTATGTAATGCAGAAAAGCCCGGGTCTTTTTCGTAAGGGGCGTGTAAAGCTGGAGGATCCGAGGTTTAACGACAGGTTCACAGTTTACAGTTCTGACCAGATAGAGGCAAGGTATATCCTTGCCCCAAACCTTATGGAGAGGATAGTTGCTCTCAGCGACAAAGCAGGGAAAATATCACTCTCATTTGTAGGGAGCAGGGTTTATATTGCAATACCCACAAACTATAACCTGTTCGAACCTCCATTTTTAAGTTCGATACAAGATGCTGATGTCATATATAATTACTTTTATTTCCTGAATCTTGTTGTCGGAATAGTAGAAGATTTAAATCTGAATACCAGAATTTGGAGCAAGTGACATCTCAGGCAGCCTGCGTTGTTAAAATGTGTAATTTAGATTATACTAATCCTGATTATACATCTGAGAGGAAATCGGAAGCCCTCAGAGATAATCAACGAACATGGATTTGGAAAAAAGCCTTGTTTCAAGGTATCTCGATATTCTCGGAGTTCTCTGCTTTGTCGAAAAGGAAGTGTCAGTTGTAGGGTATTTATTGGTCAGGGAGAGACGGTAATATTATGATGACAGCCGACATAACAGCAGGACGCTTCGAATTTTGCGTAGTTCCCCGTGATCCTTTGATACTGCCGTCTTATAAAGGTTCTACTTTCAGGGGCGCATTCGGACATGCATTTAAAAGGGTTGTATGTGCTTTAAAGGCAAAGGAATGCTCCGGGTGTCTTTTGAAAGAGAAGTGTGTTTATTCCTATGTGTTTGAAACCCCTCCGCCCCCTGATACAAAGATGATGAGGAAATACGTGGCAGCACCCCATCCATTTATAATAGAGCCTCCCTTGGAAAAGCGGATGAGTTATAAGCCGGCAGATGAGATAACATTTGGGCTAGTTCTCGTTGGCAGGGCAATAGACTATCTTGCGTATTTTATTTATGCCTTCAGCGAACTTGGCAGTATCGGAATAGGAAGAGGGAAAGGCAGTTTTGAGTTAAAAAATGTAAGCTCCAATGGAAGGATAATCTATGATTCTCAAAGCAAGACCATACATTCATTTAAAGCCAACGACATTCCTCTTTTCTTCGATGATAGTTCAGGAAAAAGCGAAATCGAAAACGTCACCATCAGGTTTCTTACTCCCACAAGGATTTTTTATAACAATCATCTTACAAAAGACCTTGAATTTCACATCCTTGTGAGAAACCTTTTAAGGAGACTCTCTCTGCTTTATTATTTCCACTGCGGCGGAGATCCCTCTGACTGGGATTTTAAGGGGCTGATAAAAAAGTCAGAAGATGTTGTCGTGGCTAAAAGGAACCTTAGATGGTATGACTGGGAGAGATATTCGGCAAGGCAAAATACAAAGATGAAGATGGGAGGCTTTGTGGGGGAAATAACATTCAATGGAGATGTCGAGCAATTAATGCCACTTATAAAAGCCGGAGAAATAGTGCATGTGGGAAAAGGCACAACCTTTGGATTAGGGAAATACGAGGTTCTGATTTAGTTATACGTTTTCTACCATTTCCCATACGCCGCATGGGCAGATGCCTGCGCAGAAGCCACAGCCGATGCAAAGATTATCATCCACAACGTATTCGAATGAACCGTCTTTGTGTTCGACCCTGCTTATTGCTCCCCAGTAGCATGTAGCCTCGCACATGTGGCAGTCGCGGCATGTGGCGCATGACATGCACCTGTTAGCCTCCTGCTCTACAGGGAAATCACCGCGGCAGATATCATAGTATTCTGTCTTAATTCTCTCATAAGGAATGACCTGCTTTATTTCTGGGTGGCGAGGAGCGTGTGCGACCTGATAATGGATTTGCTCTGCTGCAACCCTTCCGTGACCGATGGCGTGTGTTACGAGTCCGAGACTTGTCACGTCACCGATTGCAAAGACCTTTACATCAGAGGTCTGATAGTTTTCATTAACTACAATCCAGCCCCTTTCTGTATGAATGTTTGGCGGCAGGAAATCAATTTGCGGTACATCACCTATGGACATCACAACAAAATCAGCATCCATTGATGAGCCGTCCTTGAAGTAGAGCTTTTTCTCTTTTTTGTCGTATCTCTCTGTGAATCTCGGCCATACGATCTGTGTTCCCTTTGCCTTTGCTATCTCCATCTCCACTCCGAATGCCGCAGGCTTCTGGATATCGATGGCTGTAACCGATTCAGCACCGTAATTGAATGCCTCGGAGCAGACATCCATTCCCACATTTCCTGCGCCGATTACGACAACCTTCTTGCCCTTCAGGTCAGGATGTTTTCCGAGGTTTATGTTTTTCAAAAAATCGTATGCTGAAACTATATTCTCGGAGCCCGGAAATGCTATCTTTCTTGGCTGATGTGCGCCTATAGCAAGAATAACCACTTCGTGGTCTTTGTATATTTCATCGAATGTGCCTCTATCTACTTTTGTATTCAGATGGACATTGATTCCAAGCTCTTTAAACCTCGAAATCTCTTTTTCGAGTATCTGGCGCGGGAGCCTCTCTCTCGGAATGCACTGCTCTATCTTTCCACCCAATTTATCACCTGCCTCGTAAAGGTCAACGGTATGTCCTTTCAATGCAAGCTGCCATGCTGCGCTCATTCCTGCGGGGCCTCCACCGATAACTGCTATCCTGTGGCCTGTTGGTTCAGCCTTTTTCGGAGCAGGCAGGTCAAGTGCAAGGCTACCCATCCTGTCTATATCAAGAGGTTTGTCAAGATGCGCCCTTGTACATGCCTGCATGCAGAGATTGGGGCATATCTCTCCGCAAACCGTTGCAGGCAGAGGACTATATTGCAATACCAATTCCAATGCCTCATTGAGTTTGCCCTGTCTGATTAATGATGCCCTTTTGTGAGATGGTATATGTGTCGGGCATGCATATGCACACGGAGGAGCATATTTTTCATTTGCCCATACTGGTTTATTCCTTCTGTCTCTACCCGTTGTTATATATGGAAGTAATGTAAGTTCGTGGTCAAGATATTCGGCAAATATACCTCCCTGTCCTACCTCTTTTTCCCACATGTTCTTCCTGAATTCTGAGGTGGACATCTTGAACCATTTTCTTGCCCTCTTTTCCTGGGGTGTATATGCAATTAATTTCTTCCATGCATCTGGCGACTTTGTAAGTTCGTCATAATATTCCATCCTGTCAATGGCTTCGAGATACGGTTTCATATTTGTCTTGAGCCATTGCCAGTCCTGCTCTGTGAGGTCGAGGAGCTTTACATCCTTTTCGCTGTAACCCTGAATCGGCCCCCTGAAATATATTGTTCCTCCAACCATTCCGACACACGGACGATAACCTAAGATATTTTCAGGATTCCTCGGATTTATGCCGCAGACAACTGCAATTCCTCCTGCCTTGAACTCTGCAAAGGAATCGCCCACGTTCCTGAAATACCATGACTGGGGCGGTTCAAATCTCGGATTCTGTTTTGTCATGGTATCGCATCTTGCTCCGCCGCTTCCCTGTACATAGAGAATTCCCTGTGCAGCGGCATTCCATGCACCATTTGTGACATCGCCGAGTACTGTTATCTTTGCACCGCAGTTAATCCATCCCACATCGTCAGAGACGCTGTTTTTTACGACTATCTCTGTGCCGAACATTCCCATACTTCCGAGCCTCTGGCCAACAGGGCCTTCAACAGTTATCTTTACGGTCTCACCCCTCGGCCAGATACGGCCGCCGATGCCATGTTGACCGTCAGCAATTATATGAAGCTCTCTTGCACCTTCCTGAACAGCATGCTGTATCTGTTCTTCAAGGATTCTGGAAGGAACTCTGTTGCCGTTCACATTGCCTTTAATGATGGCAGTCTTTCCCTGTATGGCGAGCATCTGCTCCGCTGCTGCCTTTTTTGTGACTTTTGGTTTTTGCGTTGTTGTCTTCTTCTTTGCCTTAGCACGCATAACTTATTCCCAACCTCTCTGCTATTGCCTGGTCATCTATGCTTAATCCGTCAGACATTCCTATGGGCAGTTCTGTGCTCCTTCCCATAGGTGCGAATATCTTTTTCAGTTCAACATCTGCAGCCTTAAAGACCTCTACTACCCTCTCTGCAACCTTGTCAGAATCCAGCCTTCTGTAAAGCTTCGGATCCTGCGTTGTTATGCCCCTCGGGCATTTGCCTGTATTGCAGAGGTTGCATCTGTTGTATTCGTCTCCAAAACAGTCTGCTGCTGCCTGCATAATGTATTTTCCGATGGCAACTGCTGATGCTCCCAGCATTATGAGTGCTGCGGCGTTTGCAGCAAGATTTCCCTTCTTTCCGATCCCTCCTGCTGCTATCAATGGAAGTTCGTTCTGCTTGCCCTGTTTTACAAGGTCAAGATAGCACTCCCTTAAGTTTGATACTATTGGATGGCCCATCTTGTCCATGGACACATTGTATGCTGCTCCTGTTCCGCCGTCCTCACCGTCTATGCTCAAGGCTGCTGCATAAGGGTTCCTTGCAAGGTTATTCAACACCGCCCTTGCCGTCCTTGTCCCCGATATCTTCGGATAAACAGGCACTCTGAACCCCCACGCCATAGACATGGACTGTATCATCTTTGCAACCGCCTCTTCTATGGAGTACTTTGTCTGGTGTGTTGGAGGCGATGCAAGGTCAACAAACTGCGGCACGCCACGGATCTTTGCAATGAGCTTTAAAACTTTCTGCGCCATGAGCAGTCCGCCGTCACCGGGTTTTGCACCCTGACCATACTTGATCTCTATGGCTGCAGGGTCTTCCACCATGTGCGGAATTGCATGTATTATTTCATCCCATCCAAAATAGCCCGATGCAATCTGGATGATAAAATACTTCAGATACTTTGATCTTAAAAGCCTCGGCGGCATTCCGCCTTCGCCGGAGCACATAACAACAGGCATTCCTTCCACCTCATTGAGATATGCCACGCCCATTGCAAGGCCTTCCCACATTGGAGGAGATAATGCACCGACAGACATGCTTCCTATCATTATGGGGAATATCTCTCTGACAGGCGGAATAAAAATGCTCTCCTTATCTACAATCAATTTGCCGTTTACTGATTTCAGCGGCAGTTCTTCTGGAGGCAGAATCCTTCCTATATAAGACCTCACGCGGAACTCGTGTCTTCCTGCATCCAGGGCAGGGTCGGTGAGCATGGATATCCTCGCGAATTTCAGCCTGTCGAGGGTTGATATTGAGGGGTCATTTCTCCTTCCACCCCTCTTGTATCCCTCTCCTCCCTTGTTTTTGTAATGGAGGAATTTGTGCTGTGGATTGAATTCAGGCTCGATTGCCTCATTGGGACAGACCAGAGTGCATGAGCCGCAGCCTGTGCAGCATCGCTCCATATCCTTGACCTGCTCTACCACATGGGTAATGCTCCTTACCGCTGTTGGTGTGGGGACAGGTCCTTCGGACTTCACAATTCTCTGAACCCTTACTGTAGGCTCGATGGCTTTTACAGGGCATACTGCAGTGCACTTGCCGCACCTCTTGCACCTGTCGTCCCTCCACCTGATTATATATGGAAACTCCTTTAATGAGAGCTGATGATTATGGTCTAACCTTATCCCTGAAGCTGGTTCCATACCTTAACCTCCTGTGCATCGGGCGAGACAATTACCATGTCGTATTTCATAGGGAATATGTCTTTGCTCCTGTCTCTTTTCGGCACTGCCCTGTCAACGCCGCACTCCTCTGACATCAATGCATACCTGCCTTTTATCCCTCCCACAACGCCTGGCCTCAGCTTTTTTGAATCCTGGACCATGAAGCATGTGCCGTCAGGGATAAAGCCTATTACCATGTTGGGACCGTCTATGCATAGCGGTCTTAATGACTGTTTGATGAGTTTTAATGCCTCTTTGTCTTTTCTCTGTTCTATCTCTGCTGCCTTAAGCGGTGTAATGACATCCTTATAATATGTGAGCGGAAACTTCAACTGCCTTACTGTGTAATGGAGGATATGTGTAAACACCTCGCTGTCGCTGTTATAACCTATATATCCCGGGAACCCCCTGCTCATTAAAAATTCCCTTATCGGCACAAATGCCGTGTTTTCACCGTTTGTCATCGAGCAGTATCCCTGAATGAAGAACGGATGGCAGGCGTAGAGATGTATTGCATAGTTTGTATTCTGCCTACCCTGAGCAAATACAATCTTTGCCTTTAATCCGTCTTTATCGAGACCGAAGAATTCAGCCACCTCAAGGGGGTCTCCCACCTCTTTTAATGTAATGACATCAGGATAGAAAGAAAATGCAAATATGGACTCGTCAGGCTCGCCTATCTTCCTGATGGCGAGTCTTGTATTCATCAGGAGTTCTTCCTTTTCCTGCATTGATTTGCCGGCATAAGAAGCAGGATAGTCATAAGCCCGTGCAAAATAGTAATCTCGGGCAACGATGCCCTTTATGGGTTTTATCTTAGGCGTCCACTCATGTCTGAGCTTGAAACCATGCTTTTTCATGAAGTCATCGAGGGTCTTCTTGCCTTCTTTCGAACAGATGCCCGAAAGTATGGGATATTTTTTCAGCTTCTCGAACTCTCCTCCGAGATTTTTCAGCGTGAGCCCGAGGCCCGAGCCGTCATGTCCTTCCTTCATTGTTTCGAGGGCAAGGACGGGTTCTATCGATGAGATGTAATCTTTCGAAGTAATCGCAGCCAGTCTGCACATAGTCTATGTCTTCTTTATCTCAAAGAAATTTACTTAAATTCAAGAATTCCGTTCATTTTAAAATTTTGGTCGGCTGGTTGTCAAACTATGTGCGGCAGTGCGACACGGGTTGTCAGTATGTTGACGAGCCATATTAAACATGATAGTATATTACACATATAGTTACACATATTTTTTGGAGGTATTGGGAATGAAGAGAACGAACATCATGCTTACCGATGAGCAACACAGGAAGCTGAAATTATATGCAAAAAAAGAGGGACGGACGCTCGGGGAGCTTGTCAGGGATGCATTGGATTCAACCTACAAGAAAAAGAATGACATCGAACACAGAAAAGCGATTGCCCTCGACGCTTATAAGGAGGGCTTTATCAGCCTCGGCAAGCTTGCAGAGATTTTAGGCGTAGATATTGTCAGCACGCGGCTTTATTTGAAAGAGCAGGGCATTCCTGTCAGGGTGCAAGAGCTGCACGAGATTGCCCGGGATGCTGCTAATGCCTGATGTCATATTCGACAATTGCGTGCTGAGTAACTTTGCCCTGTCCGGCTCGCCGTCTATTATTAAAAGGCTGTACGCAAATACAGCATATGCCACCGATTTTGCTGTTGCCGAAAACATGAAAGGGCTTCTTAAAGGATATGCCGGACTCGCGGCAGTAAGGGAAGCCATAAAAGAGGGCTGGCTTAAAGAAATTACATTAGAAACCGAAGACGAGAAATCTCTCTTTGAGTCGCTGTCGGTATCGATGGGCTTAGGCGAGGCCTCAAGCATCGCCGTTGCAAAGACAAGAGGATTTGTTTTTGCCTGTGATGACAGAGTGGCAAGAAGGGAGGCAGGATTTTTAGGAGTTGAACTTACGGGAACAATAGGCATTATCATGAAGGCTGTGAAGAAGAAGCTATTTAGCCCTAAAGAAGCAGATTCGATATTAAGGCGCATGATTGCTCATGGATTTTATTCGCCCATAAATTCAATAAAGAAAGTGCTGTAAAAATCATGGATATCATTACATCCCACATAAACGCTGATTTTGATGCGCTATCATCTACCATCGGTGCGAAAAAAATATACCCTGATGCCGTGATTGTATTTCCTGGCTCCCTCGAAAAGAAGGTGAGGGACTTTGTTGATGCATTCCATCCCGTTGAGATAAAAAAGCTCAAGGACATAGATTTAGAAAAGGTAAAGAGGCTTATATTAGTTGACACAAAGCATCCGGACAGGATAGGGCAGCTCAAGGAACTGCTCTCAAGGCCTGATCTTAAGGTGCATATCTATGACCACCATCCCATTAAAAAGTCAGACATCAGGGGGGAGTTGGAGGTCATAGAGCATGTGGGTGCTGTATCCACCATATTTACAGAGATGATCCAGAAAAAGAAGATTCCGTTGACCCCTATGGAGGCTACAATACTGTGCCTCGGAATATACGAAGAGACAGGTTCTTTGACCTATACATCAACAACACCCAGGGATTTAGTGGCAGTTTCATATCTGCTAAAAAGAGGCGCCAATCTCAATATAGTCTCGGATTTTTTGAAGATAGAGTTGAGCAGGGAAGAGTTTACCCTGCTCAATGAACTTGTGCAGTCTCTGAGGGAGGTTGTCATTCATGGCGTGAGAATAAAGATAGGAAAGGGTGCGATAGAGGGATTTGGAGACGTGGCACATCTTGCCCATAAGATTATGGATATGGAGGATACGGATGCTATTGTGCTTTTGGTCGGGATGGCCGATAAGGTTCTGATGGTTGCAAGGAGCAAGGTGGCTGAGCTGGATGTGTCGCAGGTCTTGTCTGATTTCGGAGGCGGAGGCCATCCAACTGCTGCCTCTGCAACAATAAAGGATATCCCCTTTGAGATAATTGAAGAAAGGCTCATAGAATCTTTAAAGAAAAATGTACGGCCTTTAAAATGCGCGCAGGATGTGATGACAACTCCTGTTATCGTCATTCAACACAACGGTATGATAAGAGATGCAGAGGATATGATGACGAGATACGGAGTAAATGTCCTTCCTGTTGTTAAGAAGGACAGATATATGGGCATTTTGACGAGGGAGGTTGTGGAGAAGGCCCTTTTCCACGGCCTTGGAAAAAGCAAATGTCTTGATTTTGCAACTACCGATGCCATTACCACCTCTTCTTATGTACCCATATCCGAAGTTGAGGCATCCATGATAGAGCAGAACCAGAGGTTTGTCCCTGTGCTCGACGGAGACAGGATAATCGGCGCAATCACAAGGACAGATATATTGAGGGCGCTTTATGAGGATTTCTTGAGAAAGAGCAGGGTCTCTGCAAAGGAGCTTGTGGGAGAGTCTGTCCTCGGTCTGGGAAGGAATATTTCGGGAATATTAAAAGAGAAATTGCCTTCCCATTTATACGATTTTCTTAAGATGGCCGGAGAAGTTGCTGATGATCTGAAATTCGGCTCATATCTTGTGGGAGGCTGTGTGAGGGATATGCTGAGGGGCGAGGAGAACCTTGATATCGATATTGTGGTTGAGGGCGACGGTATTGCCTTTGCAAAGAAACTGGGAGAAAAGATAGGCGCAAAGGTGATGACCCATGAAAGATTCGGCACAGCACAGGTAATAAAGGAAGACTTCAAGCTCGATGTTGCAACAGCAAGGACAGAGCATTACGAATCCCCTGCTGCATTGCCAAAGGTGGAGACATCGTCCATAAAAAAGGACCTTTACAGGCGTGACTTCACCATAAATACCCTTGCAGTGAAATTGAACAAAAGGGATTTTGGCCAGCTAATAGATTTCTTTGGAGGACAGAGGGATTTAAAGGACAGGGTCATAAGGGTGCTTCATAATCTGAGCTTCATTGAGGATCCCACAAGGGCTTTCAGGGCTATAAGGTTTTCTGAGAGGTTCGGCTTTAAATTAACGAAGCATACAGAGAACCTCATAAAATCCGCCATCAGGATGAATATATTCGAGAAGCTTTCAGGCACGAGGCTTTATGACGAACTGATGCTGACTTTCAACGAAACCAATCCCATAAAGGCATTAAAGAGGCTTGGAGATTATGAACTGCTGAAGGTAATACATCCGAAGATCTCTTTTTCCCCTGAGATCGAATTACTCCTTCAGTCGGTTCACGACACCATCACATGGTTTGAGCTGCTTTTCCTGAAGGAAAAATATGACAGGGGCATGCTTTATATCATGGCCCTCTTGTATAAGCTAAACAAGGATGAAAGGGAGTTAGCTTTGAACAGGCTTTCTGTTACATCGAGGTTGAAGGACAGGATATTAAAAGGACTTCAGGCTGCTCATGATATATTGAGAAGGCTTAAGCCAGGCAATCCTGTGGAGATATATCATTTGCTAATGAGTCGTGATATAGAATCTATTCTCTTCAGCATGGCATTGACACGGGATAGTGAAAAGAAAAAGGCCATATCCCACTTCCTTCTGGAATTGAGGAATGTAAAACCTGCCCTTACGGGCAATGATTTGAAGAACCTCGGCATCACACCAGGGCCTGAATACTCAGACATACTGCGGAAGATACTTGACGAGAAATTGATGAAAAGGCTGCATACTAAAGAGGAAGAGATAGAATTTGTCAGGAAACTCTTAAGACATCTGTAATATCCGGATGTTAACAAAAATTTACAGAAAAATTTACGCTAAAACACTTGTTTTTTGAGTTTAAACATGTTTTATTAGTTGCAATTATCAAGTGCTTTTAGGGGGATAAATGAAAAAGAGCATGAGTCTCGACAATAAGGACAAAAAGGAACTGCCCCTTTACCCCATAGGTATCGTGGCTGAGTTGATAGGCATTACCGACCAGACATTGAGGCTTTACGAAAAGCATGGGCTTATAAAGCCTGTAAGACGCAACAAGAACAGATACTATTCTGAGAATGACATAAAATGGATAACCTGCATACGTGACCTCATACATATAAAAAAGATTAGCATAGAAGGAATAAAGAAGCTCCTCGAATATGCACCTTGCTGAGAGATTACCGATTGCTCGGAAGATAAAAGGAACAAATGCACCGCATATATCGACAAGACAAAACCTTGCTGGGAGCTTAATAGGTCAATATGCAATCGAGAGAATGGCAAGCTCTGCGAAGATTGCGTTGTTTATATAGCTAATAAGATGAAGAAGAATTAATGGCCTCTAATCGTAGTCGGCCGATGACGGTACAGCCCTTTCGATCTTTGAAGGAGCGCTGCTGTAATCCCTTGGCTGTGTCCCTTCCCTGAAGTATTCCGAAACACCTGAAGACTCATCAGAAGATAAGAGCCCTGTGCGCGGGTCTATGGAGAGTTTTATTATTCCTTCCGGCACAGAAAAATCTGTAGAAGATTCATTGGCGAGCATATTCCTCATGAAGTTTGCCCATATTGGCGCTGCCGCCCTTCCACCTACCTCTCCTGAACCGAGGGATCTCCTCATATCGTCAAAACCAACCCACACACATCCCACAAGTTGTGGCGTATAACCCACAAACCATGCATCCTTATAATCATTGCTTGTCCCTGTCTTGCCTGCAGCAGGCCTGCCTATATTTGCCCTCATGCCTGTACCGTAGTTAATGACATCCTTCATCATGGATGTTATTAAAAAGGATGTCTGCGGAGTTATTGATTCCAGCCCTTTCGGCTCATTGCTCTCCAGTACCGTACCCTTTGTGTCCGTGACATATTTGATTGCTATGGGAGTTATTTTGACGCCGCCGTTTGCAAAGGTTGAATAAGCTGTTGCCATCTCAAGGGGCGTTACGCTTATGGAGCCGAGGGCTATGGTCAATTCCCTCGGCATATCTGCCTCTATGCCTATATCCTTTGCAAAGGATATTACCTTGTCAATACCTACTGCATCTACAAGCTTCACTGTCACTACATTTCTGGAGTATGCGAGTGCCTCTCTTAATGTGGTAGGCCCATAATATTTGTGGTCATAGTTTTCAGGCTTCCATTCCCCTCCCGGTCCTCCGGGATAGGAGACCGGCTCGTCATTAATGATGCTTGCCGGAGTATATCCGTGCTCGATGGCTGCTGCATATATTATCGGCTTTATTGCAGAACCCGGCTGCCTCTTTGCATAAACCGCTCTGTTATACTCGCTCTTCGTGAAGTTAAAGCCTCCGACGATCGCCCTTATGAATCCTGTCTCTGGTTCGATCGCTACTACCGCACCTTCCACTTCCGGCTCTTGTTCAAGACTGAACATTACATTCTTCCCCGATATGCTCTTGATCTTCACCCATATAATATCGCCTTTCTTCAGTATGTCGGTGAGTTTTAAATTCTTGATTGTCCTTATTTTTCCCGATGGGCGGTCAATTACCGTGCTTGCCCACATTGCATCGGCAAGCATAAGCTTGCCCGAAATGCCCCGTGCTTTAATTACAGCCTCTTTCGGACTTACGGACATAACAACACCTGTGGATATATCTCCGACAGATGCAGAAAAAGACACCCTTGGCTCATCTTTGTCGTCGATGCCCAGGAAGGACTTAAGACCCCCCGAGGATTCTTTAATGTCCTTATGCCCTATTGGGCCTCTCCAGCCCCTTCTTTTGTCGACCTCACGGAGCCCTTCCTGAAGCGCCTTCTGTGCATATGCCTGTGCATTTCTATCGAGGGTTGTATAGACTCTCAGTCCGCCTTTATATACTGTTTCCACGCCGTATTTTTGTTCCAACTGCTGCCTGATGTATTCGAGGAAATAGTTATATGAATCCGTGTTTGCCCTCATGGATGATAGATGGATAGTATGGTTTTTTGCTGCTGCCCTCTCAGAAGGCTTAATGTATCCTTCTTCCTCCATCCGCGCAAGCACAACCTCCTGCCTTTCCTTTGATCTCACGAGGTTGTTATAGGGAGAATAAGTGTTTGGAGCCTTTATCAGCCCTGCTAAAAGTGCTGCCTCAGGCAAGGTTATATCGCTCACCGATTTGCCGAAATAAAGCTTCGATGCCATCTCAACACCGTATGCGCCGTGTCCGAAATAGACCTTGTTGAGATAAAGCTCCAGTATCTCGTTTTTTGTCATTTCCTTTTCGAGCCTTATGGCGAGTTGTGCCTCCCTGAGCTTTCTCTGAATGGTCTTTTCCGGGGTCAGGAACATTATCTTTGCAAGCTGCTGGGTAATGGTGCTTCCACCCTCCTTGAGGCTTGCATGCAGAATGTCTTTAACGAGAGCCCTTCCTATTCCGATATAATCTATACCCTTATGCTGCCAGAATCGTGAGTCTTCTACTGCGATTACAGCATTTTTAAGATGTGCTGGAATCCTGCTTAAAGGAACGAAGATGCCCTTTTCTACCTTGAACTCACCTACCAGTGTGTCATCGTCTGCATAAACCTTTGTGCCGTCAGTAGCCCTGTATTTTTTCAGTTCTGTAATTGAGGGCACTCCCTTTGCAATAGCAAGATATCCGCCTGCTATGAAGCCAAAGATAAGGACAGAAATGGTGAGAACTAATTTAAAACGCATTTCTAAATTATAAACAGGACGTGATAAAATTTACAAATGGAACGCAAGCCCTTTGTATATAAAAGCCCCATTGGCGATATTTACTGCCTATTTGAAGGTGTGTTCTTGATAGAGGTGCATATAGAGGGAAGCAATCAGTTAAAAGAGGGTTCAAGGATTCAAGGGTTCAAGGAGGCAAGGAGGCAGCTTGACCACTTGGATCCTCGGCCCCTTGAGTCCTTACTGAAAAATGAGCTTGATGCTTATTTTAACGACCACTTAAATGAATTCAAGCAAAAGATAAAATTTATCACAGGTACAGACTTTGAGCATAAGGTCTGGCTTGCCTTGAAAGAAATCCCCTATGGCGAGACGCGCTCTTATAAATGGATTTCTGAAAAGGTCGGAAGACCAAAGGCAATGAGGGCAGTTGGGCAGGCATTGAAGAAGAACCCGATGCCGATAATTTTACCCTGCCACAGGGTCATTGCCTCAGACGGCTCTATCGGTGGCTTTTCATGCGGAGTTGAAATTAAGGGGTGGTTGTTGAGGCATGAAGGAGCTTATGGAAAAAGAGGCATGTCTATACAATAAGCTTGATGAACAAAAGGTCATCTGCCTAATTTGCCAGAGGAGATGCGTTATCCCGGAAGGCAAAAAGGGCTGGTGCCATACGAGGATTAATAAAGATGGAAAGCTATATACTTTGATATATGGAGAGGTATCTTCGTTATCCATAAATCCAATAGAGAAAAAGCCTGTCTTTCATTTCTATCCCGGCTCAAAATGGCTTTCCCTCGGAAGCGTGGGCTGTAACTTCAGATGCCCCGGCTGCCAGAACTGGGATATAGCACACTGGAAAGAAGGACCAATGCATACAGAGTATATGTCTCCGGAAAATCTGGTCTCTAAGACAAAGGCTGCAAAATGTATAGGCATATCATGGACGTTCAACGAGCCTGCACTTTGGTTTGAATATACACTCGATGCTGCAAAGATTGCAAAGACCCAGGGACTTTATACCAACTATGTGACCAATGGATTTATCACAGAAGAGGCATTCGCTATGATAGCACCATTCCTTGATGTATACAGGGTTGATATAAAGGGCTTCTCTGAAAAGACATATATGAAAACCGGCCATATAAAGGGCTTCGAAGGGATTCTTGAAATAACCAAAAAGGCAAAGGAATGCGGAATGCATGTGGAGTGCGTTACAAATGTCACTGCCGGATTCAATGACAGCGAAGAAGAATTGAGGGACATTGCATCATGGATAAAGAATGCTCTTGGCCCTGATACCCCATGGCATGTGACAAGGTTTTATCCCCATCTGGAACTCAGCCATCTATCACCAACACCTGTCTCCGTACTTGAAAGGGCATATTCAATAGGCAAAGAGGAGGGGCTATGGTATGTGTACCTCGGCAATGTTCCGGGGGCATAAGGGTGAAAACACATATTGTCATATGTGTGGTGAATTGCTTATTGAGAGATATGTTTTTGATATTGTTAAAAACAGGATTAAGAAGGGTAAATGTCCTAAATGCAATACTGTGATACCGGGGAGGTTCAGGGAATAATTGCACTTTTCTCGGTGCATGGCAATTAAGGCATGTTTGACTCGATTTATTGTTTTGGTTAGGATATTGTAAAGGAGAAAGGGGGCAATAAAATGAAACATGTCCATAAATACGAAACAATTTCCCATCACGGAATTACATCCGAGTTGATGGACCTCGGCATCAAGGCAGCCGAGATCAGGAAGTGCAAGAAATGCCAGAAGGAGATGCCCTTTGTGTTGACGCATAAGGGTGAATGGGTTCCACTCTTTGATGACAGGGAATCCGATGAGCAGGATATCTTATTGGCATGAAGTTCTTCTTTGACGAGAAGCGTTTTTCCGAGAGCACCGGGAAGCTCCATATTTACTGTCCTTACAGGGAAAGAACTGGCATCAATGTCCATGTGGTGATAAAAGGCGGATATTGCTACCGTTCAAGGCAATGTATGATTGTACAGTGCAAGTTCAACAGCATACAGTTAGATATTGAGGCCCTCCTTTCATTGGTATGGTAGGGCATATCAGATACTTATAGGTTAAAGGGAGAAAAAATAATGGATCAGAAAAAATTGATGTTGAGGGTGAAATACAAGACCGATAACGAGAAGCTCACCATTAATTCACAGATGTACTTTATTGCTGATACAGCCGTTTTTACGATAAGCGACCTTGTTAAGCAGAAAAGCGCCCTTATGATGGCGTGGCTCGAAGGAGAGATGTTGCATATGAAGCCCTTATATAATCCTCAGGGGAACAAGCCTATAGGAATCACCAAAATTATCAATAATAAAGAAAAAGAGGCTATGCTAATAATGCTTTCGGACGGCATGGTGGTTGTTATTTCTTCCAAGGACCCGAAGGGCTGCACTCCACAGATTATAAAGCCACAGGTAACAAATAAGGCTTAAGCAGAGTCGTGAAGATAATTGTGTTAATGAAAAGTATGAGCGGGCCTCAAGCTATAAATTCAGTTGTCAACAAATGTTAATAACCTGTCATGAAAAGCGCCTTGCATTCTCGGGAACGTCTTGACAGCTTTTGTTTTCCTCTGCTTCAGCTTATTTTTTGTGCAGGGTGAAAATCATGCAGAATCAACCTGTTTTGTGAGAATATGAGGCTTCTCTAAAAAGATTTTTTTACACATCTGTCCAAAATAGATTTTAGAAAGACCTCCGATTCAGGTAGTATAGAA
>NZ_DAIOFX010000042.1:0-17223 GCF_036745535.1 Dissulfurispira sp. | reverse complement strand
TTGTAGCGATGTTATTTTGTCAAATAGGGCAGGCGCATTCACTGAGGGAGATAACGCCCCGGCTCACTGGTGCCGCGCGGTTTGCGGCATCCATGTGCAGCCGGTTGTTATCCATTCTTTGTATTTTTGATTTTCCATGCGAGATACCTTTGCAACTCATCATGGTGCGGATGAGATTGCAAACAACAAATCGCACCCCATGTTGTGCTGATGCATTTTACTGTCTTGCCGGTATAATTTTCTGTCACGTCATTGTTAAGGCCAACGCTAAGAACCACAAAATTATGAACTCCAGGGTACAATTTCGGAGCATATTTCTGTAAGAACTCAACTCGCAATTGAATTTGGTTTTTGTCTTTATTTTTCCCTTGGGCGGCGCCTAATGAAGATTTCCATTTTGCCTCACCAAGCACCAGAGTGTCATTTGTCAAAATTCCAAAATCAATTTCTGGTCCACTGGGGACAAGGTTGTCCGGATGTGGTATGCGCCTCCATAAATAAATCTCTGAACTTTCAACCGCTTCTGATTCCAGGTCAAGGGTCTGAAATAGCTCTGATATGAATTTGTTTCGTTTTTCAATTTGAGCGCGGGCAATGGTTCCGAACACGCTCCATGTGATTGCGTCCTCACTGTGGATGGACTGAAAATCTGAATAGTATCCGTTGAATTTCTGTAATTTTTCTTTCTCTTCTTCTGAAAAGGCTCTTGTTTGCCTACTTTGATAAAGCTTTTGAACTACTTCTGCGGGAGGCCATGGCTCGACCCCTGTAGTAACAAGATTGTCGTAAGGGTTTGCCAAAGCGATTACTCCTCCCTTACTCTTTAATATTTCAACCTCTTGTTGATTCCAGTTTTTCATGTTTTTGGCGGGAACATTCTCTTTTAAGTTTCTTCAACATATGATAGATTATTACGAAGTAAGGGTATAATAGTCAAGCAAAAAATCTTACAAAACAATTGAAAACAAGCACGGAATGCAATATAATAATGCCATGTTAATTCTTATATTGCTGAAACATGGTATTGCATATTGGGTATGTTAGAGTCATTTAAAAACTTTTTGTCATCAAAAGACAAAGTAAATGACAAGTATATTCCATTTTATTTGAAATGGGTTGCTGAAGGGTATCGATTTCTTGATATTCCATGCCATGCAAACTAAAGGGGACGGTTCTCTTTAATTGACAAAAGCAGCAGAAGATGATAATTTGAAACATGCCGAGGACAGCAAGAGTAGCTCCAAACGAGCATGTATATCATGTTCTGACAAGAGGGAATAACCGTCAGGATGTATTTGAAGATGAGGAAGATTTCAGGAAGTATCTGGAACTACCTCTTCGCTATAAAGAGAAATACCAGTTCAAGCTGTATCACTACGTTCTAATGACAAACCATGTGCATTTGGTAATTGAGCCGTTAGAAGGCGGGGGAAGTTTATCTGAAGTAATGAAGGGGATTAACCTTGCCTACGCCCAGCATTATAAACGCAAGTATAGCCATACGGGACATTTCTGGCAGGACAGATACAAAAGCATCATCATTTCAAAAGACGAGTATCTGCTTGCCTGTGGCAGCTATGTAGAACTGAATCCGGTACGGGCAAAGATAGTGGAAGACCCGAAGGATTATGCATGGAGCAGCTATAGGGCATATGCCTATGGAAAGAGGGATATGCTTGTCGATGAGCATCCTAATCTACCTGCAGTTGTCGGGGGATGAAGGGGAGCGGAAGAGGAAGTATAGAGAATTCGTAAGAGGTATGCTCAAAGAAAAAGAGGCAATGAAGGGTGAGATGGACAAGAGGATAGTGTATGGTAGTGAGAGTTTCGTGCAGGAGACAATGACGGCGTATAAGATTTCTGAAAAGATAAAGCAAATGGGGAGACAAAGGGGCTGGAGGAAAAATAAAGAGAACCGTCCCCTTTAAGGTACTTACAGTTCTGAATTATGCAAAATGTTTTTGAAAAAGAATTGAGAAAAGCCGACAACGACAGCCGGGATAAAGAATGGCAGTCCCTCTCTCTGGGCAGTTTGACCCGCCTTCCCTATCCTTCAAACCTGATACTGGATATACATTCTTACTGCAATGCATCCTGTAAGACATGCCCTTACCATGACCTGTCAAAAGATTTAACCATGGGCATAATGGAGGAGAGCCTCTTTAAAAAGATCATAGATGAATTTTCTTCCATCGCCAAAAAATATCCTATACGCGGGCATGTGTTGTTCTGCAATATGGGTGAACTGTTCATAGACCCGAATGTCTTTGAGAAAATTTCCTATGTACTCAACTCCGGCTTGAAACTGGTCATCCAGACAAATGCCTTTCTATTGACGCCGGAACGTACCGACAGATTAATCTCCACCGGCTTTCAGGGCCCGATTTACATAAGCTGCCACGGCATTACCCCCAAGGTTTACAGGCAAGTAATGGGATTGGATATCAATAAAACACTTAAGAATATTGATTATTTAATAGAACATTATCCGAAGGAACGCATTCAGATACGCGCCATTCCTTACAAATGGCCGATTGGAGAGGTGATTAAGGTAAAAAGATACTGGAAAGAAAAGGGCATACGCGTAAAGATATTCCTGCCCAATTCCCGCACCGGCCTCGTGCCTGACTGCTCTTCATGGAACCTGAAATATCCCGGCGAAAAACTTAAAGGATGCAAAAAGACCCTGCCATTGAGAGACATGGTAGTAAGCTTCGATGGAGATGCTGTCCTGTGCTGCGAGGATATGGGAAGAAGGGCTGTCCTTGGCAACCTAAAAGAGAGCTCCGTTCAGGAGGTCTGGAACTCTGAAAGGGCAAAGGACATCCTCGAAAAGATCTTCCTGGGAAAGCCGAGCGAGCGGGATTTCATATGCAAGACATGCGAATTCGGGGTCTCAACGCCTCTCAAGAAGATTATCAGGACCATAGACAATGAATGGCACCGCCTCCTGAAGTGCTATCTGTAGTTAAACCGCCTCAACAGCCTTTAATTCAGGAATAGCCTTTTTCATTTCCGCCTCTATACCGCCTTTTAGTGTCAGTATGGACATTGGGCATGTACCGCATGCGCCAACGAGTTTCACCTTGACGATGTTCTCGTCGGTTATATCCACAAGCTCCACATCACCGCCGTCCCTCCTGAGATACGGCCTTATCCTGTTTATCACCTCTTCAACCTTTGTCCTGTCAAGCATGACAACCTCCTTTTGATAGTTTCTATCTATATTTTTAAACAAAAACAAAAAACATAAATGATTTAAATCATACCAGACTCCATAAGGGAAACAAAAAGGTTTATAATAGATGTATGAAACGATTAGGCATTCTGTCTTTAATCCTTCTGATACTATTAATCTCCGGCTGCGCCCATGTGGTGTCCCAGGAGTTAAGGGACAGGGCTGAAAAGGAGATATCACCAATCGATGTCATGAAAGACCCTGATGCATACAAAGGAAGGACTGTCATCCTCGGCGGTGTTATTGCCAGTTCAATAAATATGAAGGAAGGCACTTATATCGAAGTGGTTCAGAAACCTCTGGGCTATCGCGGAAGGCCTGAGGATACGGATATATCCCACGGCAGGTTTATCATTTTGTACGAAGGCTATCTCGATACCGCCATTTATTCCCAGGGGAGGGAGGTAACCGTGGCAGGGGAAGTGATGGGCAAGATGGTGCGTCCCCTCGGCCAGATACAATACCAGTACTTATTGATAAAGAGCAAAGAACTCCATATATTTGAGCCTCGATACGGCGTGCCTATAAGGTTTGGAATAGGGATATGGCACACGTTTTAAACAAACCTATCCCTATAAACACTCTCATTGATGACATAAAGTTCAACTGTGAAGTCTCTGATGCAAAATACTGGGGACATTTTTCCATATGCGGACTCTTGATGCGCCTGCGAGACCTTTACAGGTCAGAGCATAATTTAAAACCATGGGGACATATAAACAGGCAGGCAATATCAGAATGGATATCTCAAAAAGAGAATCTCTGGAAGGATCTCGAAGATAAAGATTTTAGAGATTTAATCATAAACGGACAGCGTTACCATCCATTCGAGGTCTTCGATATTAATCAGATTTTAAAAGATTATGGCCTTGTTTATGGCGCCGGCTACGGGCTTTATATGAAGCCAACATTTTTCCTTGCAGAACTATTATCGAAAAAAGAGATGTATGACTACACGATCTATACAACAAAGCAGGAATATGTGCGGGATATTTTCTCCTCAGCCGCCATGCTCCAGGGAAGGTGCATATTCTTGAGGCTCGAACCTCTAAAAACACTCCTCTGGGAAAAGTTTCTGGACTTCAGGGCAAAGGGCGACACTGCCCGTGGCTATGCATTTCCAATGTCGGGATTCAAACCCGATGAAGATATGGATGAGAACTTTGAGAAAAGACTGGACGAGCTGGCAGACAGATACTCTTCTGTTCTGCTGTATCATGAGCTTGGAGAGGCGATAGAGGACATTCCTGACTGGCATGACATCCTTATAAAAACTGAGGATAGAAATATAGAATATTTCCTGAGGGCGCTGAAAGATTTGATTTCCGACACATCTGACTACGGGCCTTTAAAAAGGATTGTTGATACTAAGGACAATGTTTCCCTTGTCCTGTTTGTTGCCTTTCTGGAAGGATACCGCAAGACCATGTATCCTGAAATAAAAGAGGTATTCACCAAATTTATCGGCAAAGAAGACTGGAATTTGATAGATGATATAAGAATATCCGGACATACAAGATTTGTGCTCCTCAGGAAAAAGGCTGTCGAGGCATATAAGACATGCGGTTCTAAAGAAGATATTGCAAAAAGGATAAAAGAACTTATAGAAGCCGACACCGGCATGTCTCACCGTAGATAATGACTGTGATATAATTCTATATGGCTGACGAAACTAAAACCTCTGTACTGGATTATCCCTCAACATTTGTAATAGAGCCGTGGAATGTCATCCTCCTGAATGACGACTGGCATACATTTGACGAGGTGATCCTGCAGCTCGTCAAGGCCATAAAGTGCAGTCCTCAGAAGGCATTAGGGATCGCACTCGAGGCGCATACAACCGGAGAGGCTGTTTGTTACTCAGGGCCAAAGGAGCGATGCGAGCACGTGGCATCCATACTCGAAGAAATAGAACTCGGGGTGAGAATAGAAAGGGCAGTTTAAAAATCAAATAAATGGAGATGGATATGAGAAAGTCAAAAATCATTCTTTTGTTATTAAGCATGTTTATTGCTTTTACGGCTTTAATCGCCGAAGGGGCAGATATCACGGTTTATTTCAACAGGGGCAACAGTTATTTCAATGATGGCAAATACGACAGGGCTATCAGAGAATACGATATGGTCATTTCCGAAGACCCGAATTTTACCGATGCCTATTACAACCGCGGCCTCGCATATTACAGAAAGGGGAATTATGACGAGGCAATTTCGGATTTCAATAAGGTAATAGCTACAGAGCCGAAGGATGCTGATATTTATCATCTCCGCGGCCTTGCATACTATAAGAAAGGCAACTACAACAAGACTATCGAGGATGAGACCAAGGCCATTGCAATAAATCCCAATTTCGCCGATGCGTATCACAACCGCGGCATTGCCTATGCTAAAAAGGGACAGTATGATAAGGCAATTGAGGATTATAACAAGGCTATCTCCATAAGGCCGAATTATATGGAGGCTTATTTTTCCAGAGGTGTTGCCTATACAAGAAAGGCATCCTCGGATTTCAAGAAGGCATGCGAGATGGGGATGCAGTACGCATGCGACAACCTGAAGCAGCTTTCCGAATGATCAATGAACCACAGACCCCTTATCCTTTTCGGCGGCAAAGGCGGAGTTGGCAAGACCACCTGTTCTGCTGCCGTGGCAGTACAACTGGCATTCTCGGGCCAGAAGACCATTATCATCACATCGGATATGACCCCTTCCCTCTCCGATATACTTGAAGAAGATATAGGCGATACTATCAGGGCAGTGGATAAAAATCTCGATGCCATCGAGATAAGTCAGGACTCAATCATGGACAGATGGAAAAGGAAATTCGGCCCTGATTTTTATGACATCCTGTCCCATCTCATAGATGTGGAAGGCCTGGACAGCGAATCAAGACATCAACTCCTCGATTATATCGGCTCTGCTCCTTCATTGAGAGAGGAGACCATGCTCGACCTCATCGTAGACATAGCTAAAAGCGGCAAATACGACAGGATTGTCTGGGATACCTCGCCTGCAGGAGAGACATTAAACCTCATCAATATGCCGAAATACATAAGAAGGCATCTCAGGGCAGGCGCAAGGGTCTTTGAGGGGCTTGATAAGATAGGCAAGCAGATTATCGGCAAGAGGTCTATTGCGGATATCATGGATGAATGGATCCTCATATCAGAAGGCATCTCCAATTTTATCCATGAAAAGTCAACATTCATCATCGTTGCCAATCCAGAGTCCCTCGTTGTCAAACAGGTGCACAGAATCATGGATACCCTCAGATGCTACGATATCGATATCCACGGCATGATAATAAACAGGGTCATAGAAGATGCAGACTCTGAATCGCTCAAGGTCATGAGGAAAATTCAAGAGAAATACCTTTTGTCCATGTCTATTAACAATGTTACAAGTTTTCTCCGCATTCTAAATGGCGTCAAACCTGACAAATGTAAATTCATTACACCCACTGAAGAGGAAGTTTTTGAAGAGCCATGGAAACACTGCGTTGGAGTTGATAGTGCCAATTTTGATACCATTATTGAATCTTCGCATATAATACCATTTGCGAAAGAGGAGATATTAAAGTCATATCAAAACAAATATGATTCTGGAAGCTAACAACCCAATCGTGTGGACGGCGAATAGCTGCACAGTTCAGGCGTTATATTTGATATGAGACAAGGTACAATTTTCACGCTTAATGCTCGCGGCAATATATTCTTAGAGGTAGCGCAGAGCTATTTAGGGCTAAGCCATCAGCAAATGTTTGGTGAAATAAACGGTTTGTTTCGACAACTATTGGATGTTCTGGCCGCAAAAAATATTAAGTATGGGAATCTTAAGAATACTCTGATACCAAATCCAGATAGAAACGAAGGGGTTTTTTGTCTTCGATTCCTCGAAAATTGAATCATCATGGTATGGCATAGAGATATTTGAACAAATTATCCCTATATTTGATAAGCGTAGCAGCCATAGCGTGCTTTGCGGCGACTATATTGGTGACAACAAGCTGCAAGATAGACTTTTTGAAGAATTTTGTAGGAATGTCAAACCGGTTAGGCATTGTGATTACAAACATAGCAGCCAATTCTTCTTGGTTTATATAAATAATCTCTCAGATAAAATGGTCACAACGTTCAGAAACAACTTATCCCGCTATGAGCCATATGTGAGCTTTATAGATTTGAACTTCTCCTCTTTCATGAAGACATACCTTTCTATTATCCTTTGCCATAGCTTCATTAAACACCAAAACGACATAATCATGGGGCATGAGGATGATTGGGACAACGATGAGAATGTCAATATGCTTGGTTATCCATTCGAGGAACATGGTTACGTTTGCAAAAGCATACAGTCAATAATGTATGGGGTTTTCCTTTCTTACAAAATAGAACGGGCTGTTTTCAAAGGCTTTGAGAGTAATACCGTTTTTTCAATCAACGCCATTACCCCTAATGTCCTTGCAATAACCGATTTTGATATTCTCATAGAAGACAATAAACTTCGGTATCTGACAATTAATAAGGAAGGCAAACTTAAAAAGGCTTGCCTAATAAATTGTGACAAGAAAGAAATTGAAAAACTAATCAGAGAGAAAATAAGCAGCAATTACATTTACAATCTTGTGTATCTGAGCGAATACAACACAATCAAGTTCAATATTTTAATAGAGATGAGGGCCCGTGATACCGGACAGCTCATAAAACTTACGTTATCGCTTGAATACAAACCAGAGGAAAAACTTCTCAGATTAATCACAATGTATTAATGATATAACAACGGCGTCGACCATACGCTGGATAGTTCTGGCACGATCTTCATTAGAGCACGATTTCCCGCGCTGGTTAAAGCCCTCGTTATGCACTGAGGGAAACAAAACAAAATGCCTAAACCTCTGAATATGTTGAATCCATTTTTTCAGAGAACTTCCTTTAACAATGCCTTCTTGTATGACGCATAACGTCGCTGTTGGTTTCGAAACTACACCAATCTCCTGCTTATTACCGGCTCGAGTGTCGATATAATATGCCCTTTTTCAAAGATGGTCACTCTTCCTGTACTTTCGGATACCACGACCGAAACAGCCTTTGTCATGCGTGTTATCCCTGCTGCAGCCCGGTGCCTTGAGCCCAGTCCCCTGAGCTGCTTTGTAACAATGCTCCTCGCATCGAGGTGCCTTCCTGCTGCCTCGACAACCCCTGCATCCGAAATCACAAATGCCCCATCCAGTTTTGCAAGTTCCTTTATGCTCTCCACCACTTCAGGCCGGGTAATTATTCTTTCGCTCTTTGGATATCCCTTAAAAGGATTAAATACAGCCTGATGGGATAATTTGAGGACACTTTCCGCATCTCCAATCACAAATGTTGTACCTACCGGTTTGCCTTCCCTTCCAAGCGCACCGATGTCCAGTGCAATATCAACAACAGCCATGATGATGTTAAATGCCTTGTGGGTAACGAGAGGCTGCGGCTCGAATGGGAAGTCCTCGCTCCATGAAAGGGCAAGGTCATGTATAGTAACTGTATCAAGATGGCTCTTACCCCAAGGGCCGAGAACGCAGACGACTTTGCTGTCTGTATGAATGATATCCTGCAGGACTCCGTGGAGAAAGGCATACTTGATGCGGGAGAAGCGGCTCTGATTGCCCGCCCAGCTTCTTATTATCTCTACGCCGGCGTCCTTGAGTTCCGGTTCGGGAATATCCAGTGTCTTTGGGATTACAAGCACGACATTGTCTTTTGCTGCAAGTCCTGATTTTAAAAACCACCGGCACTCCTGTGCTGTATTTAAAAAGAGAAAGAGCTTATGGCTTTTAGTCTCGCTTACCAGATTCAATGCACTTTCTATAATCGAAATTCTCTGATCCTTCATAAATCAAATATATCATATTATTCGGAATTATCATTATTCCTTCCCTCTATGACCTTTTCTGCTGTTTCCTTATCCTCTTCTCTTACTAAGACCTTTATCTCTCCCATTTTGCTGATATTCACAGGATATGGACTCACCTTTGATGACCTCAAGACCACGGGTATTCCGCCGCTTTCCAGCAGGTCTTTTATTATCTCTGCCTCAATAGGGTCATAAGTAACAAATACCACGACCCATTCATCGCTCATTTGCCTTTTACCTTCTCCCAATCCTTTAAAAACTTTTCTATCCCTATATCCGTCAACGGATGCCTGGCGAGCTGAGAGATTACGCTGTAAGGGATTGTGGCAATATCGGCGCCCATCTTTGCTGCCTCCACAACATGGAGCGGATTCCTTATGCTCGCGACTATCACCTCAGTATCAAAAAAGTAATTCTCATAAATATCCTGGATATCGGCTACCAGATCCATTCCTATATGACTTATATCATCGAGCCTTCCGACAAAAGGGCTCACATACGTGGCTCCTGCCTTTGCAGCAAGCAGTGCCTGGCTTGCAGAGAATATGAGCGTAACATTGGTCTTAATGCCTTCTGCCGAAAGCCTTTTGACAGCCCTCAGTCCATCTTCGGTCATGGGTATCTTGACCACAATGTTTTCATGTATCTTAGCGAGTTCCTCTGCCTCTTTAACCATTTCATCAGCCTTTAAGCTTACTGTCTCTGCGCTGATCGGGCCGTCGACAATACTGCATATCTCCTTCAAAAGACCGATCGGCTCCCTCTTTTCCTTTGATATAAGGGATGGATTTGTGGTTACTCCGTCAATAACGCCGAGTTCCCATGCCTTTTTAATCTCTTCAACATTTGCTGTGTCGATAAAAAATTTCATTTTTCTTCCTCCCCTTCTTTTATTGGCTTTAGCGGCAATAAAATATATTCGTCTCCATCCTTTTCAACCTTAAAACCGAATTCATTAATAGTATCCGCCAGAGGCCTTCCAAGTATCAAATCCATTGCGGTCGATGGAACATTAAACTTCTCCTCAAGAAACGGCCTTATATATGTATCGTACTGCAGCATATCCATTATATCTTCAACAGCATCCTCTCTTCCTTCTGCCAGCCTGTCAAATGCATCCGAGAGTTTTTTATATGAACACTTTTCTTCATGCTTCTTTATGACCTCCATAAGCAAATCGATGGAGCCGAAGATATCGCTCCTCTTTAAAGCCTTTTCTTCAAGTCCGCTCATGAGGTTTTCCGGCGCCCAGCACTTATATGCCCTGCATTGAAAAGGTCTGTTTTCGTATATGCTGCATCCTTCATTATCCTTATAAAATACGCATACAGACGTCCTGTCTTTATCCTTAATCTTAACAAGCTCTACAAATGACTCATATATATTGCCGTCTCCCTTAGACCTTACACGCTCTCCATCTCTTATTGTGTATGTATTTTCATGAGACAGCACGCCAGATACAAAAAGGGACATGTCTGCCTTCATTAATGAAGGACTGCTTTCACTGCAGCACTTGCCGCAGCGGATGCAGCTTGTCCTTTTATTAAACCTCATCTTCTGAGGCTTATCACTATTTTCAAGCCCCTGCGGCGTGAGGATTTCGAGTTTGTTTTTCACATTTTTATCTTTCATTGTCATCTCATTTAATTGCATGCCTTTATTCTTATACATTCATTTATAACTTCGGCTATATGTTTTACCGGCCTGTCTTTGATCCTGCTCCTGAGCTGGAGTATGCAGTTCGGACATGATGTGACAATCATATCCGCCCTTTTGTATTCTTCAATCCTTTTTTCGAGGATGCACTCGGAAAGCTCCTGATATAATAACCTAAACGTGCCGCCAAATCCACAGCAGCCCCTTTCCGAATCCATAAGATGAAATCCCATGGACCTCAATATCTGCCTCGGCTCGACACTCACATCCAAACCGTAAATGGAATGGCACGGGTCGTGATAACTCACTTTTGAGGGCTGAGGGCTGAAGGCTGAAGGCTGAAGTTTACCAAAAAACTGCGATACCTCAACAGCATTGTCTATTCCGTCTCCAATAAGGCTTCTATACCTGTTTTTTATGGAATCAATGCAGGTTGGACAGAGTCCGATGACAGCCTCCACGTTCAGTTTCTTGAAGGCATTCATATTCCTCTCTGCCATTTCAGCAGCATCCTCTCTACGTCCGAGTCCCATCAGCGGCGCACCACAGCATACCTCTCCTTTTGGGAGGACGACATCATAGTTCATTGCATTCAGGCTCTCTATCAATGACCTTCCTATATTGGGATAAATGAAATTAACACTGCAGCCCGCAAAGATCGCAATCCTTCCCCTGGGCTTTGATACCCTAAAAATAGACATCCCGTCCCTGAGTGCAGAATCAGGAAGAGTTACATCCATCCTCTTTATTGCACTGAAGGGATAGATTCGAAAAACAGGAAGCATCTCGTTTATGGTCTCAAGGAATTTTAAAACCCTGAAGGAATTCGATGCCTTCTTGAGCCCGAGCCTTATGCCAAGGCCCAAAAACCTTCTCTTTTTATTGAAACCCCTGAGGCGGTTTCTGGCCTCATACATGGCATCCGTTACATTAATCCCAAGCGGGCATAGCTTATTGCACGCTCCGCAGAGCATGCAGCTGAATATCCTCTCATCCAGTTTCTTCGACGGTTCTAGTTCTCCTTCGTAAAATTTCTCTAAGAGAACAACCCTGCCTCTGGCGCTCATCCCCTCTGTTACATCTTCGATATAAGTCGGACATAATGCCTTGCAACTGCCGCACCGCACACATGCATCAGAAGACAGAGAACAGAAAACAGAGGACAGATTATTATCTGACTTCTGCGTCTTATCCATTGAGCTTTCCGCTTCTGAAACCTTCAAGGTCAATAGTTACATACTTAAATCCAATCTTTTTAAACTCATTTGTGATAGACTCTCTTAATTCTTTATTGAACAACCTGTCAATCTCATCAGCCCTTAGCTCTATCCTTGCCATGTCATTATGACTTCTGACCCTTAATTCAGTGAAACCGAGATTTTTGAGAAACTCTTCCGACATCTCAACCCTCTTTAGTGCATCCTTTGTAATTGCCACCCCGTATGGGAATCTGGATGAAAGGCACGGAGATGCAGGCTTTGACCATGTGGGAAGTCCCATTGCCTTTGAAAGTTCCCTGATTTCATCCTTTGATAAACCGGCCTCAACGAGAGGGCTCCTCACGCCGTGTTTAACTGCTGCCTGTCTCCCTGGCCTCCAGTCCGAAAGGTCAGCGGAATTACTGCCGTCAATAACATACCTGTAACCTTCTGTTCTGGCTGTATCTAAAAGTTTGGAGAAGAGTTCGTCCTTGCAATAAAAACACCTGTCTCTATGATTGCTCACAAAATCTGGATTGGACATCTCATCGGTTTTAATAACCCTGTGGCTTATGCCGATGAGTTTTGCCATATCTTCGGCGAATCTCAACTCGCTCTCCGGCATGGTCTCCGAATATGCTGTAACAGCAAGGGCATGAATGCCGGATTCTTTTACTGCCTTAAGAAGGAATGTACTGTCAACGCCGCCAGAAAAAGCAAGGACAACAGACTGCATCTCTTTAAGAACAGACAGGAGTTTTTCAAACTTATCATTCATAAAACCGTGATTTCGTAGTTTTCCTGATGGAGGTTCACATCCTCCTTCACTATAACTTTTATGCCATATATATTCTCGACATCTTCAATGCCATGCCTCTCCTCGTCCGACAGAAGGTCTGCAACTGCAGGATTCGCCTTTATCATAGCCGTTGTGTTGTGTGGCAGGTTCATTTTCTTGAGTTTTCTGAATATCTCATATGCGACTGTCCGTGCTGATTTGACAAAACCCTTGCCCTCGCAGTAAGGACACTGTTCGCACAGCACCCTGCCGAGGCTCTCCCGTACGCGCTTCCTCGTCATCTGTATGATGCCAAGCTCGGAGAGGTTGTAAATGGTATTCTTTGCCCTGTCCTTTTTCATGGCATCAACAAAGGCGCTGAAGACCTTTTCCCTGTTTTCCAATTTTTCCATATCGATGAAGTCTATTATGATTATGCCTCCTAAATTTCGGAGCCTTATCTGGTAGGCGATCTCTTTAACAGCCTCGAGGTTTGTCTTCAATATTGTATCCTCAAGGCTTTCCTTTCCCACAAACTTTCCTGTGTTCACATCGATAACCGTCATTGCCTCTGTCTGGTCTATAACTATATATCCTCCGGATTTAAGCCATACCCTTCTGCCGAGTGCCCTCGATATGTCCAGCTCTATGCCGAATGCATCGAATATGGGTTCCCTGCCTTCGTACAACTCTATCCTGTCAAGCAGTCTCGGGAAGTAATTTCCGGCAAATTCTTTTACCCGCTCATACTCTTCAGGGGAGTCTATTACAAGCCTTTCCACATCCTGGCCCATAAAATCCCTTACACTCCTGAACACAAGATCGAGATCGCTGTATATAAGGCATGGTGCGGACATTTTTTCCTTCTTTTTCTGGATATTATCCCAGAGGAGCATCAAAAATTCGAGGTCTTTCTTTATCTCGTCGATTGTGGCGTCTTCGCTGGCAGTCCTCACAATCAGGCCAAAACCCTTAGGCTTTATTTCTGTGGCCATTGCCTTGAGCCGTGCACGGCTCTCTTCATCCTCAATCCGCCTAGAGATTCCCACATGCTCCACATTAGGCATAAGGACTATATATCTGCCTGGAAGGGTAATGTATGAGGTAACACGGGCGCTCTTTGTACCAATGGGGTCTTTTGAGACCTGAACAGAAAGCTCCTGACCTTCCTGCACTATCTCCTCTATCGACAGAGCCTTTTCCATATGGGCTGCCTTTGGATATAACTCCAGTTTTTCTGCCTCGGTATCTAAAAAGGCAGTATAATACTCCTCCATCTCTGTCATGATATCAGCCACATATAGAAAAGCTGCCTTTTCAAGACCGATGTCAACAAATGCGGACTGCATGCCCGGAAGTATCTTTATAATCTTTCCCTTATAGATATTCCCCACAAGGCTTGCACCCCTTTTCCTTTCTATATAAAGCTCAACAACCTGCCCCCCTTCAAGAAGTGCAACCCTGCTCTCTTCCCTCGTTGCATTGATCACAAGTTCGCTCGTCATAACGGCTAATCTCTCTTTCCTCGGGTCATAGTGGTTCTACCCATTCATTATTCCAGCCATAAAGGGCTGTTCTTGTTATTTGCAGTTCATTCATATTCATTCCGAATATCGCCTCGGCAATCTCTCCGATTCTAACTTTAATATTATCACTATCTCTGAGAATCAATGTAGCAACTAATCCATCCTCTGAAAGCCTTATATCCTCTATGCATGGCGATATATCGACATCCTTGCCGTCTCGCTGAACGATAAAAGAGGCTATAGGCGATAGGCTATGGGCGATAGGCAAATCTTTTATATTCACTGTCTTTAACTTATCGCCTATAGCCTCTTGCCCATTGCCTCTTATCACATATTCATATCTCTTAATAAAGTTGTTCAATGAAGGAGCATCCATTGGAATTACTTTCATCTTATTTATCCTTATTCCTCCGTCATCCACGACAGGCATGCTGGCATTCAATTCCTTTATATAGAATTCTATATCAAAGGGGGTAAAAACCTCCATATCAAAGAATTCCCTTTCGCCTGCAACACCGACGCTCAGTGGAGGGCCAAAGGAAACCTTTGGAGATGGATGAAAACCCTTTGAGAAGTCAAAGGGTACAGACGCCCTTCTCAATCCTCTAAGTATAGCAGTTACCAACTCAAGATGGGAAAGATAACGCAGTTTGCCTGTCTTTGAGAACTGAACGCGGACTCTTATTTTTTGATGGTGAATGGGTGAATGTGTGGATGGGTAAATGGTTTGATGTTCAGAAGACAAATTTAACTCACAAACTGACCGATTCCCCGATTCACCAAATTCTCTGCATTTTAATCCGCAGGCAGTGCAGACCTTTCTGCAGTCCTGCGTCCTTTCTTCTGATAATGCCCTTTCGTATTCTCTATATAAAAAATCCTTTTTTATTCCTGTGTCTATGTTATCCCAGGGAAGGCTTTCATCTTTGCCAAAATTCCTTTGTGCATAGAATGCGCCGTCTATTCCTGTCATGTCCATTGCATCAAGCCATTTATTGAGATCAAACATTTCAGACCACCCATCCAGCCTGCAGCCCGATCCCCATGCCTTCTCTATAAGTAGTGAAAGTTTTTCGTCTCCTCGTGAGAATACAGCCTCAAGAAAACTCATGTGTTCGTCATGCCCTTTGTATTTGAATTTTTTGCTGCTCAGCACATCCTTCAGATATTTTTGTTTCCGTTTTATCTCATCAAGACATATCTGTCCATACCACTGAAATGGCGTGTGGGGCTTTGGAACAAAGGGAGAAACCGTTATGCTTATGTTTACAAATCTTCCAGTATTCTTCTTTGCCATGTGCAGGGCTTTCATAGCCATGCCCTTGATTGCCTCTATGTCTTCATCCGTTTCTGTAGGAAGGCCTATCATAAAATAGAGCTTAAGACTCAGCCAGCCCTCATTAAAAAGTGCCTTTAATGCATTCTCATAATCATCATCGCTGAAATCTTTGTTTATAACGCTCCTCAATCTCTCAGTAGCTGCCTCAGGAGCCATGGTAAAACCGGTTTTTCTTATTGACTTTATCTCCTTCAATACATCCTGATTCACAGCACCAACCCTCAGGGATGGCAGCGAGATCGCTATCTTTGATTCACCGAACCTCCTGTTGCATTCTCTTATCACGCCGAGGAGGTGGCTATAATCACCGGCACTCAGGGAGGTGAATGATACTTCATCATAACCTGTGTTTATCAGCGACTCTTCAACAATTCTCAATACATTCTCTGGACTTCTCTCCCTCAAAGGCCTGTAGATCATTCCTGCCTGACAAAACCTGCAGCCCATTGTGCATCCCCTCGAGACCTCGATATTTATCCTGTCATGGACAATGGATGCATAAGGCAAAACAGGCTTTACAGGATACGGCGCATTATCGAGACTTGAAACAAATCTCCTTTTCACGCTCGATTCGGATTTATGAATAGATGGCACAAAAAAACCTTCAAGCTTGGAAATCTCTTTCAGTATCGTTTCCCTTTTTTCGTCACCGCTAAGTTTCCACTGCCTTACAGCATCCACCAGTTCCACAATTGCGTCCTCACCGTCACCGATTAGAAAGACATCGATAAAGGCAGACATCGGCGCCGGATTAACCGTGCACGGGCCTCCGGCTATCACAAGTGGAAAATCCTTTTTTGCATTAAACCTATCTCCTCCAAATCTATCTTCTGCTTTGAGAGGAATGCCTCCGAGATGGAGCATATTTAAAACCGTTGTGTACGACAATTCATACTGAAGGCTGAAACCGACGATGTCAAAATCTTTTAGCGGTGCATGCGATTCAAGTGATGAAAGGAGGACATTATTCCTCCTCATGTATTCTTCGAGGTCTGTCCATGGAGAAAAAAAACGCTCGGCAGAAGCATGGGGCAATCGGTTAATTACATCATAGAGGATCTTTAATCCGAGATGCGACATCCCGACTTCATAAACATCCGGGAAACACAATGCAACGCTTACATTTCCGGGAAATTTTTCATGAAATTTTTTCCCGTATGAATTAAGCTCACTATTTATATAACGGCTTGGCTTCTGGAAGGAAGAAAGATTCACTTTTTAAAATACCATGCAAAAAGAAGTTTAGGCAAGAAACGGAAATAACATCCCCATAAAAACATTAGACTCTGTAGATATACAGAGCCTAATGTTTATCACCACTGTTAAATAAAAATTATGTAATTCTTATTTCTTAGCGGTGGTTTTCTTTGCTGGCTTTTTTGCTGTTGTCTTCTTTGCTGCTGCCTTCTTTGCTACTGCCATTTTCATTCCTCCTTAAAATTTTGTTTTAGAAAATATCACATCTGTCCAAAATAGATTTTAGAAAGACCTCCGATTCAGGTAGTATAGAATTGTAAAAAACATATAAACCCGAACCTGAGGAAAGCATGAATAAGTTTAGCAGTATTTTTGGACAAATTCTACAAATATTTT
>NZ_DAIOFX010000041.1:0-17257 GCF_036745535.1 Dissulfurispira sp. | reverse complement strand
CCCTTTGTTTCTATAGCCTCTATAAACTGGTTAATATGTCTATACCTATCTGGTAACATGCACTAAAAATAGATGACATGTGATAAAATAAACCATGAAAATACCGAGAGTAATGTCAACCCAGCACCCAGACAATGTCCTTCTGCCTTTCTTTGCAGAAAGTCAGGATATGTCTGGTGACGATGAAATCCAGGAGGCGTATTACGCCTTTTCACATCTTGGATGCGACGAGCAGATGTGGGACTGCGAGGGCAAGGAGGTCGACGACTTTGTTGTAAGAAAACTCCTTACCAAATATGAGCATTTCTTCCAGCAAACAAAACTCGGCGAAGATGTATTCCTTACATTGAGGGTTCCAAACCCTGATGTGGAAAAGGAAGAGGCAAAGGTGCTCATCGAGACCCTCGAAAGCATACCCCGCTCATGCGATGCTGCAAGGCTTTTTTATGGTAAAGACATCCCTCCCATTTTTGAGGTGATCCTTCCCATGACAATGTCATCGCAAAGCCTGAACAGGATTTATTATTACTACAAAGACTTTGTTGTCGGCAAGCAGAATCAGCCATTTTATCCGGGGGATATAACCATATCCGAATGGATAGGGGAATGCAAGCCGGAGAAGATCAATGTAATACCGCTCTTTGAAGACAAGGAGCATCAGCTTGAGGCGCACAATATAATGAGGCAATATCTAAAAGGCAAGGACATTAAGCATCAGCGGGTATTTATAGCACGGTCGGACCCTGCAATGAACTATGGGATGGTAAGCGCCATCCTTTGCAACAAGATTGCCCTTCAGCGATTGAGAAGGCTTTCCGAAGAAACAGGAGTCAAGATATACCCGATACTGGGTGCCGGCTCTGCTCCTTTCAGAGGGCATCTTGCACCGGACACGATTGACATGATATTGGAGGAGTATCCCGATGTCCAGACATTCACCATACAGTCGGCATTTAAATACGACCACCCTGTTCCTTCTGCAATCTCAGCAGTCAATAAACTCAAGGCATCCCGGATGATGAGGGGCTATGATATAGATGAAGGCAAGTGCATAGAGATTATCGATAAAGTGGCAGTAGAATACAAAAGGGTTATAGAACATCTTGCTCCAATCATTAATTATGTAGCCGGTTTTGTCCCCAGAAGAAGAATGCGCAAGCTTCATGTGGGATTGTTTGGATACGCCAGAAGTGTGGGGAAGGTAACGCTGCCGAGGGTTATTAGTTTCTGTGCAGCATGCTATTCCATAGGGCTTCCGCCGGAAATCCTCGGATTGAATATTCTCACGCCAGAAGATATTGCGTGTATAAAGGAAATGCATGTCAATTTTATGTTCGATATGAAGACTGCCATGTCGTACTTCAATGAGGATGTGCTCACAATATTGCCTGACGAGGTAAAATCGTCTCTAAAACTGGACTGGGGCGATTACAAGATTAATCCCGAACATAAAGCCATTACATCAAGAATTATCAAGGCCGTCAAGGAAAAAGAAAATATATATTTGCAAGGCATGCTTGTGGAAGCTGCCCACATAAGGAAATTCCTCGGATAATCGGTTTCGGTTAGCGGCATAGGGAGATGATATCCCTTCTGCATTAATAACAATCAACTCATAAAAAGGAGAGAAAATGGAAAAGGCAGGCACAGGAAGCACAGTAAAAGTACATTACACAGGAAAACTAAACGATGGGACGGTATTTGATTCCTCAGGAGACCGTGAGCCTCTTGAGTTCAAACTGGGGGAGGGTCATCTCATCAGGGGCTTCGAAAATGCAGTTGAAGGGATGTCTGTTGGAGAAAAAAAAGACGATAAACATTCCTGCTGATGAGGCATACGGCCCTCACAGGAGCGACCTTGTCGTTCGTATCGAGAGGTCTCAGATTCCGCCGGACATTGCACCGTCAATCGGAATGAACCTCCAGATAAGACAGCCAAATGGCGTAATCAATGTAGTCATAACAGATATGGATGAGTCGAGCATCACCCTCGATGCCAATCATCCCTTGGCAGGCAAGGATTTAACCTTTGATATAGAGCTTGCAGAGGTAGCCTGATACACCAACAAGACAGGCGCGGGTAAAGATTTTTCATTTGTTTTTACCTGCGCTTTATTATGGCAAGTTGTTCAAATATCCGCACGTCTGTTTTTAATTTAGCAACGAAGCACTGAACCTCTATTTAAAAAACAAACATTTTGTGCTATTTTTATAAAATAAAGAAGATAATAGAGTTCAAAACAGCATTTTATGCGGTAGTGCTTTTGGCGCTTATTTTTTTATAGGTTGCAAAAAGACAAAAAAACATCCAGATTACAGATCTCGAAAAACACCCTGTTTATAAGAGCTACAAATTCTCCAATGATGAAAAAGTTATAGAGATAGGCGTTCCCACTCCATGGGCATCTGTCAATCATATTATCGAGGTGATGAAGAGGGATGATCTGTTTCAGCAGGAGCTTAAAAGCATAGGCTATAAGGTCGTCTTCTATCCTTTTATGAAAGGTGAAGATATCAATCACTTTATGAAAAAGGGACTCCTTGAGGGCTCTGTCATCGGGGACATGCCCACGTTAAAAATGGCATCCGAGGGATATATAGATGTCATATCCGTATTCAACAAGGGAAGCGTCTCCCTTGTGTCCCGGGATATCTACAGGGTAAGGGATCTGAAAGGGAAGAAGGTAGCTTATCCATATGGCTCCATAGCCCACTACTATCTGTTGAGGATTTTAGAAGAAAGAGGAATGTCCGAAAATGACATAAGGCATGTGCCTCTGGATACCGGCGACATCCTGAATGCCGTAAGGGACGGAAAGATCGATGCATTCACCACATTTGAACCTACCGCAACCGTATATACAAAGATAGACCCCACACTCCATACAATCAACCGCTCATTTTCGAGTTACGGCTTCTTCAATATCAGGAAGGACTACGGTGAAAAACACAGGGAGGCAGTAAAGACAATTATTGCAGCACAGATAAGGGCAATGCTCTGGATAAAAGAATCTGACAAGAACCTTAATATGGCGAGCCGCTGGATGGCAGAAGAATCGGCTAAAATTGTCCCGATCCCACTGAACAAATATATTAAAGAGTTGAATACCCTCTGCTCCGAGGATATTTCTGGAAACATAAATATCTATTCCATAGTGCCAGGCCGTGGGTTACTCAGTCATGGCGGAGATATAAGCAAGGAGTTCGAATTCCTCAAGAAAGTAGGGTTTATTCCGAAAGACAGAAAGTGGGAAGACGTTATAAAGCATTTTGATGCGCATACTGCTCTCGATGTAATAAAAGGCATGAAGTCACACCTTGCAAAGATACCGCAATGAAAACCTTCAACAGCATAAAGTTCAGGCTAACATCAGGGATATCTTTCCTTATAATCGCAATCACTGTCCTGCTGAGCGTGCTGAGCTACGAGCATGAGAGAAAGGCAATCCAGAACCGCATATACGCCCAGTTGAATGCAACCGCAGACTTAAAAAAGGAACTTGTGGTCAATTATGTCGATGAGCGGATGAATAACCTGAGAATATTGGCCACAGCAGAATATCTGCGCAACAGTATCTTCTCATTATTGGATAAAAAGCAGACATACAAAAAACAGGACAATACAGATATATCAGTCAGCGTCTTAAATCATTTAAAAACATCCACCGTGATTACCTGAGCATAGAGGTTGCCGACCTTAAAGGCAATATCATAGTCTCCACAAACGACAGCCATTCCAACTCTAACCACAGCCATAAGCATGAACACAGGGAAGGAATAAGCAGATACATGGAAAGCATAAAAAGGGGCGGAGCGGTTGTAATGCAGGACTATCTGAATGCTGAGGCAAGACATCTGGACTTTGCAATAGGGATAAGGAGCGAAGATGGAAATGTCAGGGCCGTAATTGTAAGCAGTGTAGTTTCAAACAATACTATTTTCCCCATATTCAGCGACTATACGGGCCTCGGACATACCGGAGAGACACTGCTCGTAAAGCTGTCGGACCACGGCCTCATGCATATCAACCCCACAAGGCATTCAAGTATACGGAAGATCGAGACACCGGGCCACGGCAAGGAACGCTTCAGGTTAGGGACATCCGCAGCTTCAGGCAGCGAGGGGATCGATGAAGGCATCGACTACAGGGGCAAAAGGGTCGTAGGCGCATACAGACATGTCCCGCTGCTCAATTGGGGCATAGTAGTCAAAATGGATGTGGAAGAGGCATTCAGGGAGATAACCACATTAAGAAAAAATTTTCATAATAGGAATATTGATTTTGGGCATAATGCTTCCGACTTCCTATTTCATTACAAGCAGGTTTACCGCACCCCTTGTCAGTCTCAGGCAAAAAACAAAGGCAATAGCATCCGGTGATTATTCCATCAGGATAGAATCCATGAGAAAGGACGAGATAGGAGACCTCGAAAAGGATTTCGATGAAATGGTGGAAGCACTTGATAAAGCGAAGACAGAAGTGGAAAGCAAACAGAGGGAGCTTGAAGAGGTCAATTATGAGCTCGAAAGAAAGGTTCGGGAGAGGACATAGAATTAAAAACCATACTTGCAGACAGGGATCTGACAGTAATGGCCGACCCAGGGCAGATAGAGCAGGTGCTGATGAACCTTACCACCAATGCAAGGGACGCCATGCCGCAGGGAGGGATTCTAACCATAAGCACAGAGCTTATAAGACTGGACAATGAATTCATAAAGACCCACGGGTATGGCGAGAAAGGGGAATATGCCCTCATATCCGTATCGGATGCAGGCGTAGGCATGGATCAAAAGACAAAGGAAAGGATATTTGAGCCGTTCTTCACAACCAAGGAGATGGGAAAGGGAACAGGCCTCGGGCTTGCAATAGTGTATGGCATAATCAAACAGCATAGCGGTTATATAAATTGCTACAGCGAACCAGGCAAAGGCACGACATTCAGGATATATATGCCTTTAATAAGCCCCGAGTTTGAAAAAATTGAACCCGCGCCGTCCCTGAACTGAAGGGGGGATCGGAAACGGTATTGGTAGCGGAGGACGATGCAGTCATTAGAAAGCTGACGAGGAACATACTTGAGAGGTTTGGCTATAAGGTCGTAGAGGCATTTGACGGAGAGGATGCAATACGCAAGTTCATGGACAATAAGGACAAAATCCATATCGTTCTGTTTGATGTAATAATGCCGAAGAAAAACGGGAAAGAGGCATATGAGGAGATAAAGAAAATAAGACCTGACATCAAGTCCATTTTTATCAGCGGATATACCGCAGACATTATCCATGAAAAGGGCATCCTCGATGAGGAAATGAATTTCATCTCAAAACCAGTCTCTCCTAAGGACCTCCTGAGAAAGGTCAGGGAGGTATTGGACAATTAGGGACTTCATATGTTTTTCACAGTCCTTTCTTATTCTTAATGAAGAAAGGAGTCGCGAAGAAAGGAGTCGCAATGAAAGTCACAGATCCTGTCTGCAAGATGACCATAGAAGATAAGGATGCCGTTGCCACATCCGTATATAAAGGCATCACTTACCATTTCTGCTCAAAAGCATGTAAAGAGGACTTTGATAAAAATCCTGAATCATTTGTCTATGAAAAACCCTCTATGAAAATGGAAGAAATGGTTTCTGCCACTGCTAAAGCCATAGGAGAAATGGCTAAAGACCCCATATGCGGAATGGTTATTCCCAAAGACCGTTCCATAAAAAGAGAGGTCGGAGAAAGGACATACTATTTCTGCAGCGAAAACTGCGTGAGGACATTCGAGGCTCCGGAAGCAGAATTAAGGACAATGAGACGGCGCGTAACCATTGCCCTTACAGGAGTCCTTGCGCTTGCAATCTTCAGGGCTGCTGTATTTTTAGGTCTTGCAGCAGGAGCTACAATACTCACATGGGTTCCGATTCCGTGGCTTCCATGGTTCACATGGGGTGTATGGCTATTTATCATTACAACTCCCATTATGATTTTCGGAGGGAAGGGATTTTTCATGGGCGCATGGCATGCCATAAAAAATCGAGTAGCAAATATGGATCTGCTTATCGCCCTCGGCACATCAACAGCCTATATTTACAGCGCATTTGTAGTATTTTTCCCAGAGTCCTTCCTGTCGAAGAGAAAAATGTTTATTTCGAGGTCTCAGCAATAATAATCGCATTTGTGCTACTTGGAAAATACATGGAGGAGATTATAAAAAAGAGGAGTTCTGCTGCCATCCGCAAGCTGCTCGATCTAAAGCCCCAGACTACAAGAGTTATAAGGGATGGATCGGAAGTCGAGATCCCGGCTGAATCGGTTATGGTTGACGAAATTGTTATAGTGAAACCCGGCGAGAAAATTCCCACGGACGGCATTGTAATAGATGGGCATTCATCTGTTGATGAAAAAATGATAACAGGCGAGAGCGTTCCTGTTGAGAAAAAGTCAGGGGATGAGGTAATCGGAGGCACGATAAATAAGGTCGGCTCCTTTAAGTTTAAAGCAACAAGGGTAGGCGCTGACACAACATTAAGCCAGATAATAAAAATGATCGAGGAGGCGCAGGCATCTTCTTCACAGATCCAGAGGCTTGCCGATAAGGTGGCTTCCTATTTTGTTCCAGCAGTTATCGGCGTTGCGTTCTTATCTGCTGCCATCTGGATAATCTCGGGGAATTCTACAAATGCCCTTTTATCTTTTGTGGCAGTTCTCATTATCGCCTGTCCCTGCGCCCTCGGCATAGCTACCCCTGCTGCATTGATGGTCGGAGTCGGCAAAGGCGCTGAACTTGGAATATTGATAAGGGGCGCTGAATACTTAGAAAGGGCAGAAAAACTCAAGGCAGTAGTATTCGACAAGACAGGGACTCTCACAAAAGGAGAGCCTGCGGTCACAGAGATAGTGCCTATGCCGGATGAAAAAGACGAGGATGTCTTGCTGCTCGCTGCAATAGCAGAAAAAGGCTCCGAACATCCTCTGGCAGAGGCGATAATAAAAAGGGCGAATATGATGGGCATCGAAATCCCGGATGCAGAGTCGTTCGAGGCTGTTCCGGGGCATGGCGTTAAGGTTAAGGCTCAAGGCAGGGAAATAGTTATAGGAAACAGGAGACTGATGAAACAGACAGGAATTGATATCGAAGGCAAAGAGCCAACCAAGCGTAACACGGATGTTTAAGCGGGCTGTCGTAGCTTCGGAGAAAGGCTGGATGCCTTTCGAGAATGAAGCGGAAAACTGTTTCCGTCGCCTACATATAAATACATTATTATCTTTTGTCTCCTGCCCCATAATCTGCTAAACTTATAGGATTATGCAGCCTTCAGATGAACTAATCAACGAACTGGCAGACATATGCGGGATTATCCCCGAATACTGGGATATATTCGGCAACAAACACATAACTCCAATCGAGACTAAAAAGGCCATACTCAAGGCAATGAAGCTCGATATCGATTCTGATGAGTCCATAAAAAATGAGATATATGCACAAAAAGCACGCCCATGGAACAGATTCGCAGAGCATGTAAAGGTGATATCGGCAAGTGATCAACCATTTAAAATATCCATCCATGTGCCCGTTGAAGAAAGAGAGGAAGATAGAGTATCTATTTCGTGGTCGATCAGAGATGAAGAAGGTAAAAAAGATGAGTTTACTCTCTCAGGGAATGAATTAACTATATCAGACCAGCGATGGATGTATGGCAGGAGATACATAAAGATAGACCTGAGCGATAAATGTCATAGAGATATAGGCTATTACTCCATAGATATAACGTTCAGGATTCCCAATATGGAAATCTCCGACACATCGAGACTCGTCATCACTCCGGATTCCTGTTATATGCCCACGGAGTTGATAAATAGGAAAACATGGGGACTCTCTATCAACCTCTATTCCATACGTTCATGCCAGAACTGGGGTTCAGGAGATTTCGGCGATCTTAAGAAAATCGTGAAATGGGTTTCTGGATTAAAAGGCGGGTTTGTGGGAATCAATCCGCTGCATGCAATCCCGAACAAAAAACCATTTGGCATAAGCCCGTATTCTCCAATAACCAGGCTTTATAAGAACTTCATTTACCTTGACATCGAAAGCATACCTGAAGTTGAAGAACTGACAGGTTTGGGGGAAGAAATAGAAAACCAGATAAATGAATTAAGAAACTGCGAATTGATCGACTATGAAAAAGTTGCATCACTAAAAATGTCCGTTCTCCGTAATGCATTTGAGATTTTTTATAGAGAGCATTATCTGAAAGACTCTATCCGCTGCAAAGACTTCATACGATATGTCTCTAAAGAAAGCGACAATCTTGAATCCTTTGCAACACACTTGTCTCTTACATCCGATGAAAAAGAAATTCTCTTTTATAAATATATCCAGTGGCTCATTGATGAGCAGTTAAAAGAAATCTCTGAACTGGCAAAAAATCTCGGAATGCCCATAGGGCTTTACCACGACCTTGCCATAGGCTCCATTGGCGGAGGAAGCGATGCATGGAATTATCAGGATGTAATCGCAGAGGGAATAGATCTCGGCGCACCTCCTGATGACTTCAATCCCGCAGGGCAAAACTGGGGCTTTCCTCCTTTAGTTCCAGAAAGGCTTAAGGAATCAGGATATGAATTTTTCATTCAGACAATAAGGAAAAATATGCAACATTTCGGCGCACTGAGGATAGACCATGCCCTCGGAATGTTCAGGCAGTTCTGGATACCAAAGGGGATGCCTGCATCGCATGGTGCATATGTAAAACAACCGACAGAGGATTTGCTCAGGATTATTGCGCTGGAAAGCGTCAGGAACAGGACCGTGGTAATTGCAGAAGACCTCGGAACTATAGGTGAGAATGTACGCGAAACCCTCTCCAGATTCCGCATACTTTCTTACAGGCTCCTGTATTTTGAAAGGAACTATCCTGACCCATCCTTCACTCCTCCTGAAAGATATCCTGAAATGGCATTGTGCGCAGTCACAACCCACGATCTTCCCACAATTTATGGCTGGTGGATCGGGCGCGACATTGATCTGAAAAAGAGATTGGGAATATTTCCTGATGAGAGTGCATGGCAAAGAAATATCGGTGAAAGGGAAAGAGACAAATCACTCCTAATCGAGGCCCTCAAGTCGCAAGGACTCATTCCCGATGCCCATTCACCATATTTAGATGAAATGACTCCTGAACTATGTCTTGCTATATACAGGTATCTCGCCCTCACTCCATGCAAACTATTGGCTGTAAGCCTCGATGACGCCATCGGCACACTTGACCAGCAGAATATGCCAGGGATAACGGACTCTTATCCGAGCTGGATGCAAAAGACGTCCGTGACACTTGAACAAATGATTTCGGATAAATGGTTTCATAGCATTTCTGAAATGTTTAAGAAAAACAACCGCTAAACCTTTTCATTAAAAATTAACTGCCCTGTCATAATCATGTAAAATTAATCCTTTATGCTAAGTCTGAAAAAATGAAGGATATGCACACTCAGCTAAAAGAAAGGAGAGCGTTATGAAATGCAAATATTTAAATCAGTTCCGTCTTTCTGAGTTCGGATGGACCGTGGAGTCATGCACAGCAAGCGACAGGCCTTATGCCCCGAGTATTTCCGAATTGCATGATTATTGTAAGGGCAGCGAACTCAGGAAATGTCCCGTACTGCTAAAAAAAGAAGGCGTACGCATGAACAATAGCCTTATATCTGAAAATTTTGTGGCAGCATAAAAAAGACAGGCAGAGGTTAAGGTTAAGGTAAAGAAGGGCTAATGATTTATTTCTTTCCTTTGCCTTTACCTTTTCCTTTACCTCTACCTTTACCTGTCTTTTTAGGAGGTGTATCATGATTTCGAGATCAAAATGGGACATGGCTATAGATAGCGAAGGCTGCATTTCTAAAAATAGAAATAGCGCAGACGGAATAGATAGGCAGACAATACTGGAACTCCTTGATAGCAATTCCCTCACAACTCATTTTCAGCCCATATTCTCTTCAAAAGATGGGACTGTTTACGGCTATGAGGCGCTGGCAAGGATCAAGGAAGATAGAAAAAACATAAACATAGGGGAGTTATTCAAAAAGGCAATACTCACCAATACCATCTCCTCCCTCGATGTAAAGTGCAGGGAAAATGCCATAAGCCTTGCATCTTCGCTCGGCATAAACCATATCAATGCATATCTATTCATAAATATATGCCCCGAGGCATTGATAGACTCGGCTCACAGTTTGGGAATAACCGACGAACTGGCAGATGAATGGGGTATTTCAAAGGAAAGGATTATTCTTGAGATAACAGAAGAAAGCGCCATCCACAACTGCGACTTATTCAAAGAGGCTGTTGCATATTACAAAAAGAGGGGCTATAAAATAGCCATAGACGATTTCGGGGCAGGCTACGGCGGGCTGAAAATGCTCTCTGTGATAGAGCCTGACTTCGTAAAGATAGACCGCCATTTCATATCGAATATAGATAAGGCAACCATAAAGTTCAATCTCGTTGACTCCATTGCCTCTGCATGCCACAGGATCGGCATAAAGGTCATAGCAGAGGGCATAGAGCAGGAAGAAGAACTCAAAGTAGTGATGGATATGGGGATCGATCTGCTTCAGGGGTATTACCTCTACAAGCCGTCTCCAATCCTTAATGGAGACAGGACAGAGATTCCCATGCTTCACAACAGAAAAACAAACTACTGCTCAACGAACGGCGAGCAATGCTTCATAGGCGATATTGCAGAGAGGATTGATCCCATACTGCCATCATCGCGTCTTACGGCTGCCTTTAATAGATTTATCGAAAACTCCAAACTCAGAAGCCTGCCCGTTGTCGAGGATGACAGGGTTATTGGGATGCTGCACAGGAACAGGTTTTTAGAAAACAATATACTCGGTAAATATGGCTATGGCATGCACCTTAATGCAAAAAAATTCATAGGCGAGATAGTGGAACAGCCTTCGCTAACGGTGGAAGTGAACACAACGCTGGAAGATGCTGCACAGAGGATACAATCAAGGAAATTCGAATTTCTTTATGACGACATATGCGTTACAAAGAACGGCAAATATTACGGAATAGTGGCAGTCCATATTCTCCTCGATGCAATAACAGAAAAAAGCCTCATGCTTGCGAAAAACTCAAATCCGCTGACAGGTCTTCCGGGCAACGAATCAATCCAGCGTGAGATAAACAAGAGGCTTGCCCAGAATATGCACTTCGATGTCTGTTATATAGACATAAACAATTTCAAGCCATACAATGACCACTATGGGTTTGAGAAAGGTGACATGGTCATCAAAACACTCGCCTGCATAATTGAAGAAACAGTAAAGCCGGATGGCTTCGATTTCAGTTTCGTGGGACATATAGGCGGCGACGATTTTATAGTAATTACCCCTCCCCAGATTTCAATCCCTGTATGCGAGAAGATAATATCGAGTTTTGAATCGACGCTTCCGGCATTCCATAAAATGGAGGATTACAACAGGGGATGTTATGTTTCGAAGAACAGGAAAAATGAGGAAGAGACATTCAACCTGTTGTCCCTCTCCATAGGAATAGTTAGCACAGAGGTGCATAAAATCAAATCCTTTGCCCAGCTTGCATCCATAGCAACAGAGGTAAAAAAGGCTGCAAAGATGAAGTCTGCATCCATCTGCCGCTCATCGATAGTGAGGGACAGAAGGCTGATGGGATGAAAATGTCCATTGTTCATAGTTCATGGTTTATAGTATAAGGGAGTTCCATTTTAAAACAATGAGCGGTGAACTATGAACAGTGAACGAAATGCTAAATTTCTCTGGGGAGTTGCAACATCAGCATTTCAGCTTGAGGGATCCCCTCACGCTGATTGGGCGTCGTGGGATTCCATACTAAGTTCAAAACCAGATGTTACAAACCACTACTCTCTCTATAAAGAAGACCTGTGCCTGCTAAAAGAGCTCGGGGTCAACGCATACCGTTTTTCCCTTGAATGGAGCAGAATACAGCCAAGGGAAAAAGCATGGGACAACAATGCGGTTGCCCATTATCAGGATGTAATAAACATCCTTCTTGAAAACAATATAGAGCCTATGGTCACGATCCATCACTTCACACATCCCCTCTGGTTCATCAAAAAATATCCATGGCATAAAAACGAGTCAGTCGAGAAATTTTTGAATTTTGTGGAAAAAATAGTTTCAACAATAAAGGGAGTCAAATACTGGATTACATTCAATGAACCATATGTGCTTTTGCTCGGCGGATACCTCGAAGGCTGTATGCCGCCTGGCATAAAGGATATGTCTTTAGCGATAAATGCGCTGAAAAACATATTTATATGTCATGGCGGCGCCTATGATATTATCCACTCGAAAATACCTGACGCACTGGTGAGTGTTGCGCACAATATGGCAGCCCTTGCACCGTGGAACAGGTGGAACCCTCTGGACAAACTCCTTGCGAAAGTAGCGAAGTACTTTTACAACCACTCTCTACTCGATGCCTTCATAACCGGGACGCTGAAAGTAAAGTTCCCATTTAAAGAAGAGATCGATATTGCTGTCCCGATAAAGGACAAGATTGATTTTTTCGGCGTAAATTATTACACGAGAATACATATGAGGTTTAATCCTTTTAAAAAGATGGGGATTGAATTGAGGCACAGGGATATTGACGGTTACGGATTAACAGATATGGGGTGGGAGATACATCCTCATGGACTTGAAAAGGTATTACGATATGCTTCAAAACTCAATGTCCCCCTTATCATAACTGAAAATGGCATAGCCACACATGATGACCAGAAAAAAATAAAATTCATGAAACGCCATGTAGATGTACTTGAAAAGTGCATCAAAGAAGGCATTGATGTGAGGGGATATTTCTACTGGTCATTGATTGACAATTACGAATGGCTTCAAGGTCTCGATGCAAGATTTGGTTTATATAAAGTAGATTTTGATACCTTGAAACGCAAGCCCACCAATGCAGCGGCATATTATTCATATCTCATAAAGAGCAGGGATTTCTCCTAAAACATACATCCATTCTTTTTTAACCATTTGCTGCATTTATAATCTTCCGATTTAACCTAAATGTAACATTCCTTTAATACCCGTGTAATGATTCGGTGTAATCTCTTGTATAGATGTATAGACAACTGAAAGGAGAGACAAAATGATAAGCAGAGATGGAGGTATCGCATGTTATCAACAGCTTTCCGAAATACTGATTAAGCAGATAGAAAAAGGTGTTTTTAAGCCCAGCGAGCAAATCCCTACAGAAATGGAATTAAGCAAGAGATATAAACTAACAGGCATACTGTAAGGCAGGCCATTGAAAGGCTTGAGAATGAAGGGTTTGTCTATAAAATAAAGGGCAAGGGAACATTTGTTGCAAACACCAAAATCTCTTATAAAGTCTCAAGGAAAACACGATTCACCACATCCATCCTTGATGTGGGTCTCAGTCCTGATGCAAGGCTGCTCGACTCTTATGAAATATCAGCAGGAAGGGAACTCTCCAGAAAACTCAATATTAAATCTTCGGATAAGGTTGTTGTCCTTGAAATAGTGCGGTTTGTAAATAAGATACCTTTCTGTCATACAACATCCTTTCTCAATTCGGACAGATTCCCCGATATTCAAAATCATATAGAAGGCAACTTTTCTCTTTATGAGCTTTTAAAGAAACATTATGATGTTGAAGCAACGAGGACTTCATCCTCCTTTGAAGTCTCCATGCCGGAAAATTCATACATGGACATCCTTTGGATATCTCCAAAAATCCCGCTTCTTGTTGTGAAGAGCATTGCAAAAGATCGGAATGGAGAGGTTGTCGAATACTGCATTACTAAATTCAGGGGGGATATCTGCAGTATTGCTGTGGATTTCAATGGTGAAGGGAGGTGAAAGACACTAAATGGAGTGTTGGAGCAATGGATCAAAGGAAGGCTGCCGCCAGCCGGACAAGGACATAGCGGTAACCGCCTGATAGAAAGGGAGACCTTCTATCGGTTTAAGTTTAACACAGGAGATCCTAAGACCAAAATTTATGGAGGAAACAATGAGCGACCTGCCGGTAAGTATCAAAGAGAAATTAAAGGGGTCTATCTCCAAAGTGCCGAAGGATGTAATTACGGGTTATGGGAAGATAAAATGATGATGGGCGATGAACCTGAAATGACGCTGGCAGCGGCCTCGGTGGACGCGATTTTGCAGGCGGATACCCGGGATGCAAGGGGAGATTTAAAGCAGAGGGCGATGGACTTCATCACTATGCAGGCAAGGAAAATAGCAGAGGCGGATGAAATGGAAAGAATGCTTATTGCAAAGACAAGAGTAAGCTTTGAAACAATGGTGAAAGGATAACCATGCAGACATATGGAGAATATTTGATTACTCAAAAGACTTTCAGGGCACTTCTTCAGGCAATGAGCCATCCTGGGAGGGTTTATAATATTGGAGACTTTATCTCCGATTCACCCATTCGACCATTCACCCATTCACCATTAATGCTTGTGTTGCAGACCCTCCTTGACCATGAGGTGGGATTCCGTGTCATCGGCACAGGAAAAGAATACTTGGAAACCACTATTTCAGAACTCACCAGATGCCCTGTTAAAGACATCTCGGATGCGGATTTTATTATTGTTTCTGATGGTGAAAGCAACGGAGAAATCCTCAAGGCAAAGAGGGGAAGCCTTGAGTATCCAGATACAGGAGCGACAGTGATTTATGTAGTTGAATTTCTAAATGACAGGGATAATGGAAAACCAATTGCTCTGCTAAAAGGCCCGGGAATAAGGAATGATATTGCACCTGTTATTCACGGACTGGGACAGAATGAACTTTTTCACATCAAAGAAAACAATTCAGAATTCCCTCTGGGAATAGATTGTATTTTTATAGACGGTGCAAACAGGATCATGTGTATTCCAAGGTCAACGAGGATAGAGGTGAGATGATATGGGCTATGTAGCAGTAAAAGGCGGTACAGAGGCGATAGAGAATGCAGCCAGACTCCTCGCTTATGAGAGGATTAAGGGAAATTCAGAGCCGCTAAAGGTTGAACAGATAAAAGAGCAATTGTACCTGCTTGTGGACAGGGTCATGGGAGAAGGCTCCCTTTATGCCCCTGAGCTTGCTGCTCTTGCCATAAAGCAGTCTGCAGGCGATACCCTTGAAGCATCATTTATGCTCAGGGCATACAGGGCAACTCTGCCGAGGGTCGGTTATTCAATCCCCCAATCCACAAAAGAGATGCGGGTTATAAGGCGCATCTCTGCTGCATTCAAAGATATACCCGGAGGGCAGATACTCGGTCCTACAGCGGATTACACACTCAGACTCCTTGATTTTGAACTTCTCAATGAATCCGATGAAAAGAGGGCGGCTTATGTAAGGGACATGCTTAAGGATATTTTGGATTATTCCCCCTGCCCGATTCATTTCCAAAGGTCATAGAGGTTTTAAGAAAAGAAGGGCTTTTAGTAGAAGCAGTCGGCAGTCAGCAGTCGGCAGTCAACAATCAAAATGGCATCTTTGACATTACAAGACAATCCCTCACATTTCCGGCATCAAAAAGTGCAGCCATGCAGACAATGGCAAGGGCAGAGACAGGAGGGCTGTTGCTTTTAGCATATTCCAATATGAGGGGTTATGGAGACATCCACCCCACAGTAGGAGAATTGAGGGTTGGCTATATACCCGTACGAATCAATCATCCACACACGGGCAAACCTTTTGCCATCGGTGAAGTGAAAGTAACAGAGGCAGAGGTTATAGCCAAATTTACAGGGAAAGATGGAATGCCAAAATTCACGCTGGGATATGGCTTGTGTTTTGGCCACAATGAAACAAAGGCGATATCCATGGCAGTGCTTGACAGGGCAATGCAGGCAGAGGAACCAAAGATGGTCTCTGAAAATCAGGAGTTTGTTCTTTCACATATTGACGGCATTGAATCAATGGGGTTCTGCAACCACTATAAACTGCCGCACCACATAACATTCCAGTCAGACCTTGACAGGTTGAGAAAGACACAAGAAAAGTCAGAAGTAGAGAGTCAAGTGCCAGGAGTCAAGAAATGAAACAACACTACAACTTTGCCTTTATAGACGAGGGCGCTAAAAGAGAGATAAGGCGGAAGATTTTAAAGGCAGTGGCAATCCCCGGTTATCAGGTGCCTTTTGGTTCAAGGGAGCTTCCCATTGCAAGGGGATGGGGGACAGGAGGAATCCAGATAACCCTTTCTGTCATAGGGACGGATGATGTCTTAAAAGTAATTGACCAGGGCTGTGACGGAAGTGTCAATGCAGTAAACATCAAGAAGTTCGTCAGTGCTGTAACTGGTGTAAAGACTACCACAGATACTGTGAAAGCAACAGTAATACAGACAAGGCACAGGATTCCTGAAGAAAAGATGACGGAAAAACAGATTCTCATCCTTCAAGTGCCTTATCCAGAGGCATTAAGGACTATAGAGCCCTCCGAGATGGAGACCAGGAGAATGCACGGCGAGGCTGACTACAGCCGCATGTGGCTTTATCTCTATGAAGACATCGTTAAATTCAAAGAGATAAGCATAGGTGCGAGATATCCTGTGATGGTCAACAGCAGATACATCATGGATCCAAGCCCCATACCAAGGTGGGATATTCCGAAATTGAATATGGCAGAGACATTTTATCTCTTTGGTGCGGGAAGAGAAAAGAGAATATACGCTATTCCTCCATATACAAAGGTTGAACCACTTGAATTTGAGGACTTTAAATTCAGGATTGAGGACTTCAAGGGTGAATCATGCATGAGGTGCGGAAGCAAAGATACATTCCTCGATGAGATAATCGATGATACCACAGGCAGGAGAATGTATTTCTGCTCTGATACAGGACACTGTGATAAGGTTCTGGAATCCGGAGGCCAAAAACTATGCCGATAATGGAGGCAAAAAACTCACAAAGATATTCGGCGAGGGCTGTCCTCACTGCAACAACTCAACCGGTCCTGAATACGAGACGAATATGTGCAGACACTGCGGCTCTGTAGTTGCATGCAGCGATGTCTCCTTTGAGCTTTATCCCGGAGAGATTCTTGGAATTGTTGGCGAGAGCGGCTCGGGCAAAAGCACTGTTGTCAAGCTCCTTCACTTTGACTGGGAAGCAACATCAGGAGAAATGTTTATTAACAGCACAGCAATAAACAAAAGCATGGACATAAATGATGAAAACTTGTTTACCTTGAGTCCCTATCGGAAGAGGCAGATAAGAAATTCCTTTATGGGGATAGT
>NZ_DAIOFX010000040.1:0-18179 GCF_036745535.1 Dissulfurispira sp. | reverse complement strand
GAGTTTTATGTTGTAGTCCTGAACCGAGCGAAGCTGCGATAGATCATGCCTGCCTGTTTCATCTATCACCGCATAAGAGAATCCCCATCCCACGCTTGTTGCATCTGGACCGAGCACCGGATTGACATCCGCAGGTATCTTGCTTTTGACTGCCTGCAAATACTCGAGTACCCTGCTTCGGGCCCAGTAAATGTTTGTCCCTTCTTCGAAGATGACGTATATGAACGAACTGCCGAGATACGAAAATCCACGAACCACCTGCACCTTCGGAGCTGCGAGGAGAGTCGATGTTATAGGATATGTTATCTGGTCTTCCACAAGGTCCGGGCTTCTTCCTGGCCATTCCGTAAAGATGATTACCTGTGTGTCGCTCAAATCCGGTATGGCATCGAGGGGGTCCTTTTTAATGCCCAGTATCCCCATACTGAGAAAGGCGACGAGCAGAAAAATGATAAACTTGTTGCGTGCGCTGTATTCGATTATTTTTGCGATCATGTTATCAGTGCTTGTGTCCGCCGAGGGGCGCTATATTTTTCAGTTTTGCCTTGGAGTCTATGAGGAACGTGGCGGATGAAGCGACCTTTTCTCCTGCCTTCAACCCCATTGTTACCTCCCTCAATCCTTCAGCGAGAGGCTCTCCTTTTTTGACATATCTTCCCGTATAATCCACGTAGAGCTTTTCTATCCATCCTTACGAATTTCGTATTAACGGTAAACAACCTGCGCTCGTCGTATTCGATGCGTCCTACTGTCCTGATGATCTTCTGGAGGGGTTTTACGGACACCTCGACTGTTTTTACTCCTATCAACTGCTGCTTGTCCGTAGGTATTTCTACTGTGGGAGGCTCTTCAGGCGTTTGTTCCTGTGCTGCTGTTTGCTGCTGCGATATGCCTCCTCCGGTATGACCTTGATGTTCAGAAGACTGTATTTTTGAGGATTCCGCGCTTTTGGCTTTAAAAATAGTGTTCAGAGATATTGCCTTCGAAAAATACAATAAAAGACCTGCAATTAAAATTAATCCCGCTGCGATTATTAATTTTCTCTTTTTCATCTCCCCTCCTGACTGTCTTCTTATTTGCAGTATGTTACGTAAATATTTTGAATAAATTATGAATAACTGCACCCAAAAAAAGAGGCAGCCTTGGGGAAAGGCTGCCTGAAGGAGGGGGGATGAGTAAAAAGCCTGTTAATATATAGACCTGATCCTGCCTGTCCTGCAGTCGAGCAGTATTTTGTCAACAAGTTCCCCATTTTTATAAACCTCTGCCTCTGCAAATCTCCCGTCCTGCTTTATCAAGACCACCTTTAATCCCTTTTTTGAATAGTAAGATTTCAGGGCATCTGTTATCTCTTTTTGCGCAGGCTGTTTAGTGCAGTATCCGTAATCTCCACACAAAGGGCAATAAGCGCCGTATGGGGTAATTTCATCTCCTGAGCTTTTGGAGTAGGTTCCTGAAAATAAAGATGCAAACAATATAAATATGAAAACAAGCTTTATCATTGATTTAAGATAACAAGCGATATTGAAGGAATTATGAAGATTAAATCCTCATATCTTTGAGGAATGGGAATCTTGAACGGATTTCTATAGCCTCTGATGGATTTATTTCTCCTAACAGGAACTCTTCTTTATCGTTACCGCAGAGGATGTCATTTCCTGATGGATCAAAAATATGTGATGCCCCTGAATAATGAATGCCGTTGCCGTCTGTTCCTGTACGATTAACGCCGATTACAAAGCATTGGTTTTCGATTGCCCTGGCCTTCAGCAATATCTCCCAGTGCTCTTTCCGAGAAGCAGGCCAGTTGGCAATAACAAAGGTCGCCTGCACATTCTTTGCTACTTTTCTGAATACCTCCGGAAATCTCAGATCGTAACAGATGAAGATACTGGAGGGTATTCCGTCTATGTCAAAGATGACCGTATCGCTGCCTGCAATATAATATTTATCTTCACCGGAGAAGGAGAACGGATGGATTTTTGTGTAAGCAGCAATGCGAATGCCTCTTCTGTCATAGACACCCGCTATATTCCTGCCCTTTTCTTCATCTTGCTTCTTCACAGGGAAACCCGCAATCAGATATATGCTGTATTTTTTTGCTATTTCTGACAGCACCGAATTGGTCTCTCCATTGTCATCTTCTGCAATGGCAGGTACATTCATGGAAAAACCGGTATTGAACATCTCGGGGAAGACGATGACATCGCATTTTTCCTCTGCTGCTTTTTTTGCAAAGGACTCTGCCTTTTCGTAGTTTGTCTTCTTCGATTCCCATTCAATATTTAATTGTATTAAGGCGATTTTCATTCGTTAAGCACCTCTTGGGAGGTAGATTCTGAATGTAGTTCCTTCATTCACCTTGCTTTCCACCTCAATCCTTCCGCCCATAACATTTACTAGTTCTTTTACGATGGCGAGTCCGAGTCCTAATCCAGCGGTTCTTGATCCTTCAATCCTATAAAAACGGTCGAATATGTGCGGCATTTCGTTTTCCGGTATGCCTCTTCCAGAATCTCTTGTTTCTATGTAAAAATCGCTTTCTTCTGTCCCGTAATCAATCCAGACACCGCCCTTTTCTGTAAATTTTAAAGAATTTGATATGATATTTCTTATTATCTTTTCCAATTTTTCTATATCGGTAACAACCATCAAGTCATCCTCTTTTGCGATAGTTATATCGAGGCGCTTTTCTTTAAATGCCGGCCTCAGTTCTTCGGATAGTTCTGATATGAATTCCTTGAGATTGACTTCTGCCACCTCCCCCTGGTGAAGAAACTCGCCTCGGCAGTTGTGATATCCTCTATGCCCTTTATGAGTCTGATCAGACGGTTAATCTCGCCTTTTATATTTTCCAAACCTTTCCCTGATTCGATTACTCCATCTTCTATTGCTTCTATATGAGATTTCGTTATTGTCAGCGGCGTCCTCAGTTCGTGCGCAATATTGGACATAAGACGTTTTCGCAATTCCTCCTCTTTTCGGAGTGATTCTGCCATAATGTTGAAGCTCTCGGATAACCTCCCGACTTCGTCGCCGGTTTTCGGTGTTATTGTCACATTGAAATCACCTTTTGCAATACTCTCTGCTGCTGTCTTGAGATCGGTCAAGGGTTTTGACAGATATCGGCTGAAGAATAGGGCTATTACCAGCGAGCCTCCGCCTGCTATAAGAAATGAGACGAGGATGAAGTTTCTCGACCTCATTCTAAATACGGCTTCCTTCTCTTTTATCACATCCTTCTCAAATGGCCTCGACAGGAGTTTCCCGATGTTTTTGCCTTCGATGTAAAGAGGGTATTCTTCGTATTTGCCTTCTGTCATGTGCATGTGAAAGAGTGCTTTCATTCTGCGTTTCATGGTATCCGAAAGGGAGTCCATAACTTCCATGGATGATATAACTTCATGTCCGTCAGCATTAAGGACTTTTATATCGAGACCCAGCATCATTGCCCAGTGTATTGATTCTGACAATGCCTTTGTATCCCATTTCCCATCAGAGTAACTGCCTTCAACCGAAGCCAGTATCCAGTAGAACTGGTCTTCTTTCACGCCGTTCACGTAGTTGTCGAAATCTTTTATTATCAGCCATTCGAAGATAAAATTGGAAAGAAGTGCTGCAAGGATTACAATAAGGAAAAACGCCATAAGAATGTACTTTAAGGAGCGCAGAGGGTAATCTATGTATTTCATGATTGCAAAATTTTTTCCGAAGATTCTTTTGCCTATTTTCCATACTGCATCGGACAATGCTCCTACAGGGCATATCCAACTGCAAAAGGATTTTTTCAGCAGAATTGCCAATAGTATTGCACCGATGAATATTACGAGTGCTGCGGGATGTATTGGGTCAAATATGCCTTCTGTAATCCAGAGCTTTAATGCCATCAATGCACCAATTGGCATAAACCCTTCAACTGATGGAGGGCGGTTGACAGCAGGCATCAGTCCCTGCTCCAGCGCCTGAGTGAAAAGATAGAACTTATAGCCTGAATATATGACTATTAGGAATACTGCCCACTGAATGGCATATCGTATTTTTCTGATATATGAGCGATCGATTTTTTCCATGGCTTGATTTTAATATGGAGCGAATAAATAGTGTATGATTTGTATCAGGATTTGTCTTTAAGCATTTCTTCCACCATTTTTAATGCTTCCTCTTTAGAACTTATTCGACCATATAAAATCATATCTTCTATTTCAGCAAGTAGTTCTTTAAATATGGGCGACGGCTTCAAATTGAATATATTTATAAGGTCATCGCCTGTAATAATTGGAAGCATTGCTGCTCTTGGTTTAAATACATTATCATAAAACCTGACAACCTCTTTGCAGAAGGCTGTGATGGAAGGTTCTTGTGCTATGGCGAGTATTATCAATGGATATACATCGCCACGGAATTCCTTTAGAAGTCCGATGATCTTCGTTTCATCCGCCATCCCCTGCATTTCTTTATAAGAATCTAAAATCTTTGCGCGTTTAAGCGCCATTTCATGGATGAACTTCACTTCCTTTCTCGACATCTTTAATCTTATAGCAGATTGTTTGGCACTATCAGGATTAGGGAATAAAGTGGATAGTTTTAAGCATATATATCTGTATTCGGTTTCGAAATATTTAATTAAAGGCCGAAGGCTGAAGGCCGAAAGCTGAAGGCTATCGGATGGATTACTTAAAATTTCTTCGGTAGTTTTGTATAACTTCAGAGAGTTTATTCTGACTTCAGGAAAGATATTTGCAAGGATTCTGTTGTCTATCAAGGCTTTCATTGTTTTGTAGGAATCGTCAAGCCTGACGATATATCTCAACTCCTCGGCGATTCTCTCTACAGCGACAGAGGTTATCAATGGTGCAAGCCTTTCAGTTGCACTTAGTGTATCTTCTTCTATGGAAAAATTCAGTGCTGCAGCAAAGCGGTAAATTCTGAGGATTCTTAAGGGGTCTTTTATAAGATTTTCCTCCGATACCATTCTGATAATTCTGTTGAAGAGATTGTCTTTACCGTTATGCGGATCTATCAAATGCTGAAGGCTAAAGGCTGACGGCTGAAAGCTTGCTAAAGGGATTGCCATTGCGTTTATAGTTATATCACGCTCGGAAAGGTCGGAATGAATGGAGTCCCCTCTCAGTATGGAGATATCTATAAACTGACTGTTTTTAACAATACGGGCAATTCCGAATTCTTTATCCAAAAGCACGAAGGATCCGTCGATTTCCTGAGCAAACCTTTTAGCAATATTAATGGCATCTCCTTTTACGGCTATGTCTATATCGTTTAACTCTTTCCCCAAAAGGATATCCCTGACAGCACCACCGACAATGAATGAATCGGTTGCAATGCCTTCTTTTTCGGCAAAATCTATAAATAGCTCTAAAAGGGGATGCATAGCAGATTTATTTTACTTGAGTTTTTTATATTGACAAACAGTTTTTTGTGATGCTATTCTTTTGTCAGAATATTAGAGCCACGAAGGCCTAAACAAAGACCAGCAGGTCGCCAGTCAGGAAGTCTGGATAGCTGGATAAATTAAGTCTTCGTGGCTTTCTATTTTTTGAAACCAAGGAGGTTAATGTTAAGATGAAGCTAAGGATTCAGGATTTTAGATTCAATCTCTTGACTCTCTTTTTAATGGTCGCTATGAACTTTTCACTATCAACTGCCTCTTATGCTGCCCACCCCCTCGTTACAGATGACACAGGCACTCAGGGAAAGGGAAAGTTTCAGGTTGAGGTGAACACGGAATTCACTTTCGACAAAGAAAGAGAAGATACGGATGATGATGGAGTTGAAGATACCGTAAAGGTTAAAGGCAGCGAGATAGCAACGGTCTTTACATATGGAGCGATTGACAATCTGGACATCTTTATTGAAGCGCCATATAAATGGAGCAAGACAAAGATAAACGGAGTTGTTGACCCCACTGACCCATCTGCGGATACAAAAGGCATATCGGATATAGCTATCGGAGCAAAGTGGAGATTTTACGAGCATGAGGGTCTTAGCTTTGGTTTAAAGCCATCTATTTCATTGCCCACAGGTAATGAAAACAAAGGTCTCGGCAATGGCAGGGCATCTTATGAGATTCTATTTATTTCAACAAAGGAGATTGAGCCGTGGGCATTTCACCTGAATTTAGGCTATACACACAACAACTACAAGCTTCAAGAGGATAAGGATGCAAAAAGAAGAGGCATATGGAAGGCATCTCTGGCAGCAGAGGTTGAGGTTGTGAAGGATTTAAAGATTGTTGCAGACACCGGCATTGAAAGAAACGAAGAAAAAGGCAAAAGCACACATCCTGCCTTTATTCTCGGAGGATTGATTTACTCAATTACAGAAAGTTTTGATGTTAACTTCGGTGTTAAGGGCGGGCTTAATAAGCCTGCTGATGATATAGCTGTGCTGGCAGGCATAGCTTTCAGATTTTAGAAGGAGTTTGTATGCACATCCCTGACGGATATTTAAGCCCTCAAACCTATGTGCCGTTATATGGAGCATCATTTATATTCTGGGCAGTCGCCCTTAAAAGGCTAAAACGGGATGTGCCTGTGAAGTACGTTCCTTATCTGGCAATGGCAGCAGCATTCTCTTTTCTTATTCAGATGTTTAATATCCCCATTCCCGGTGGAACAACAGGCCATGCAGTCGGTGCAGGTATTATTGCAATCCTTTTAGGTCCGTGGACTGCAGTAATAGCCGTGTCGGTGGTTTTGATAATTCAGGCTGTTGTATTCGGAGACGGAGGAATAACAGCCATCGGAGCAAATTGCTTTAACATGGCTGTGGTGATGCCTTTTGTCTCATATTGGGTGTTTAAGCTGGTGAAAGGTAATGCCACTGCTGGATTCAGATTGCATGTTGCGTCATTCCTTTCGGGTTATATAGGCCTTTCCATAAGTGCCATAGTTACAGCCATAGAGTTCGGCATTCAGCCCTTGATTGCTATGTCTCCTGACGGAAGGCCTCTTTATGCACCATATCCTTTATCGGTGGCTGTCCCTGTAATGGCACTGGAGCATCTGCTACTGTTCGGTATAGTTGAAGGTATAGTAACAGTATTGCTTCTCAAGTATTTCCTTAAACACGAACCAGAATTAATCTGGTCATTAAGTAAATAAGTAAATGAGTGAATGAGTATTAATTACTTAATAGCTCAATTACTTAATAACTTAATTGCTTGGAGGCTTTAAATGACACGCTTTCAGAAAAAACTCTGGATAGGTCTTATCATAATGGCCTTACTATCCCCGATTGGCATTCTCCTTCCAGAAAAATTCAATGCAGGAGATGCGTGGGGAGAATGGGGAACAGATACCCTCGAAAAACTTCTCGGATATGTTCCGGAGGGATTAAAGAAGCTAACCGATTTGTGGAAAGCTCCGATAGCCGACTATAATCTCGGAAGCGAAAGCTCTCCGTTTATTATTCAGGTTTTATCCTATGTCGTATCCGGGATTTTGGGCATAGCGATAGTAGGTGGTGTGATCTATTTAATTTCGAGGCTTTTGATAAAGACAAGGGGCAAAGAGCATAGGGCATAGAGAATGTCTTTTATCGACAGCGGCATAAGCCATTTAGGCAGAGTAATTAAAACTGGGTATATCCAGTTGGAATTTGCGTCAAAGAATGGTTTTTTTCAGAGACTTGATGCACGCATAAAGGTGCTTTTTTTAATATTTTTTATCATTATTGTAAGTTTGAAAAAAGAGATACTGCCCGAAGTTGGTATTGCGTTTTTTGTTTTTGGTCTGGCCGCAATATCGCGACTGAATCTTTTTAATTTCTATAAAAAAGTGATCCCCCTCGGATTTATATTCGGGTTTCTTATTGCCCTGCCTTCTGCATTTAATGTCATTACAAAGGGAGAAGTTATCCTGCCTGTCATTCATCTTTCAAGGTCTTATGATTTCTGGATTTATCATGTGCCTGAGACGATAGGCATTACAAGAGAAGGGATTTCTGGTGTTGCCATGCTCACGCTCAGGGTTTTGAATTCCATTGCCCTATCTTTTCTGATTTTGTATACAACTCCTTTCTCAGAGATTATCAGGGCATTGAAGGTTTTCAGAGCGCCTGATGCAATTCTGATGATTATAACCCTCACTTACAAATACATCTTTATCTTTGCAAAAACAGTTGAAGACATGCATCTCGCAAAGAAGAGCAGGATGCCTGGTGAAGCGACTAATACCGAGGCAAGAAAATGGATTGCAGGAAGGATTGCATTTATGTTCAAAAAGACGCAGCAGAGGTGCGAGGATGTATTCAAGGCTATGCTTGGAAGGGGTTTTTCTGATACCATTAAACTGTACGGCTTTAGAAAGATGAGCAGCATTGATCGGGCCGCAGGGTTTTTCCTTTTTTTTGTAGGAGTGTTGTTTTTATGTATTTAACAGGCATGCATGCCTGTTTTTGGGGATAAGAGATGGACGGTATCATAAAGATCGAAGATGTGAGCTATAACTATTACGGCAAAATTCCTGCCCTTTTAAATGTGAGTCTTTCAATAAAAGAGGGAGAGAAATTTGCAGTAATAGGCGCAAACGGGAGCGGAAAGTCGACCCTGCTTCAGATAATGAACGGCCTCATTCATCCATCATCCGGCAGTATATTTTTCAGAGATAATGAGGTGTCTGAAAAGACTTTAAAAGATAAAGAATTTTTAAGATTTTTCAGAGAACGAGTAGGGTATGTGTTTCAGGACTCGGATGTCCAGTTGTTCTGTCCCAATGTCCTGGATGAATTGCTTTACGGCCCTGTTCAGTTGGGCCTTAATGAAAGTGAGGCTATGGACAGGGCATTTGAAGTAATGCAGATGCTTAACATAGAAAACCTGAAAGACAGGCCTTCCTATATGCTCTCAGGCGGGGAAAAGAAGAGGGTAGCTATCGGCTCGGTACTGACTATGAATCCTGAAGCTCTGCTCCTCGATGAGCCTACCAATGGACTTGATCCTAAAACCCAGTGCTTTCTTGTGGAACTGCTTTTTGCTCTAAGCGAGGCAGGAAAGACAATCGTGATTGCTACCCATGATTTATCTCTGGTGGATGAGCTTCAATGCAGGGTGGCTGTGCTTTCGGAAGAACATAGAATTGAAAAAACAGGAAGTGCAGAAGATATTCTGAAAGATGAGGACTTATTGCTGAAGGTCAATCTTGTACATGAGCATATCCATTGTCACGGGCCTTTAGCCCACAGGCATATCCATTCGCATTATCTATTTCATAAACATTGAAAGGAGAAAATAAATGGACGATTTGCAAAAGCTCAAACACCTGCTTCATCACTGGAAGGAGCATAACGACGAACATGCAAAGACCTATAGAGATTGGGCTGAAAAGATGTCATCACTTGGGAATAAGGAGTTGTCTGCCATCCTTTCCAATCTCTATAACGAGACAAAGAAATTGAACGGACTCTTTGAAGATGCGCTGAAAGTAATCGGCTAAACTTGAAAGATTGTAAAAACATATGTTAAAACTATTGACTATGAAGCAATGAAGGAGGTGATAGTCAGAGCACAGAACACGGATTTAGAAAAAACAGTCACAATATGGCTGGATGTCAGGGAAGAGAGGTGCCGCCGTTAAAGCGAATTCCTCCGCTGCCCCGCAGCCGTGAAGGGAACGAAAGCCCACTAAAGAAGCCACTGTCAATAACCGTTTAAACGGTTCAAACAGTTCAAACTGCTTTGATGATGGGAAGGCGGGCAAGTAGAAAGGATTACCCGAACGCATGAAGCGTGAGGGTGATGGATGCCCTAAGCCGGAAGACCTATCCAAGTCATAATAAAAAATCCAAAAATTTCTCGAGGGAGGAAAAGATGAAAAGATTTTCGTCATTGTTATTACATTTCTATTTTTAGCCTTTAGCCATTTGCCATTTGCCCTTACCCTTTCTGCTGTTCCTGTCTTTGCAGAACAGAAGACCGCATCGCTTGAAGAAATCTTAGTAACCGCAACAAAAGTCGAAGAACCTAAAAAAGATGTCCCTGCCTCTGTCCAGATAATCACCCGGGAAGACATTAAAAATTCCACTGCAAAGGATGCCGGTGACCTGATTTCAGAGGCATCCATAGGACATGTCCACAAATATCCGGGGGTACTTACCAGTAGAATTGGATTAAGAGGATTAACAACAGACCTCTTCAGCGATTTAAAAAGCAGGGTTCTTGTGCTTATCAACGGCCATCGTGCAGGCACCGTAAATTTAGCAAAAATACCCGTAGAAGACATCGAAAGAATTGAGATAGTCAAAGGACCTGCATCTGTTTTATACGGTTCATCTGCCATGGGAGGCGTGATAAACATAATAACAAAGGAAGGTAAAGAGGGCTTTCATGGTTCGATAGGTGGAGAAGTAGGCTCATGGGATTACCGGAAAGGTTTTGCTGAATTAAATGGCAAAAAAGGTTTGTTCGATTTTTATCTTACTGCGAGCCGTTCATCAATGGGTGATTATGAGTCAAGGGATTATGGAAAGATTCAAAACACTGGATATGACGATGAGACCGTATCCGCCCGTTTTGGCTACAAACTTTTTGACAGGCACCATATGTCCATCGGCTTTCAGCACTGGAGGGGATGGGGAATAGGCTCCCCTGGTGCAAGGTATTCTCCTGATCCTGACAACTATTCGGACAAATGGAGGGACGGCTTTGATATTGAATATAAAACAGAAGACTTCAATGGAAAATATTATCTCCTCAAGGACAGGGACGAATCCCATGATGGAGGAATGACATACGGCATAGGAAATTCAGATATCTCCTTAACAAAGACGGACACACAGGGGGTAAGTCTTCAGAAGACATTTGCCTTAGATGATCACAGGATAATTATTGGAGGCCAATGGGACAGGATCGAGGTCGAAAGCTCAAGGAACACAGGTGCGCCGTATAATCCAAACTCAAGATACGACAGTTACGGTATCTTTGCAGAAGGAAGGATAAGTCTTTTCGATAAAAAACTTCTTCTAAGTGCAGGACTCCGTTATGACTATTTTGAAAACAGAGTGCTTTCAACACCGGGAATCCCAAGCGTTAAGCCGCGGAAAGAGGACTTAGACAATGTAACTGTAAGGGGCGGGCTGGTATATAAACTCACAGATAATTTCAGCTTTAAGGGTAATATCGGCACTGCTTTTCGCGCACCTGCTCCTGACGAGCTTGCAACGGATTATGTCTCTTCGTGGGGAACTCGCTATCTTGGAAATCCAAACTTAAAACCAGAAAAGAGCACATCCTATGATGCAGGGATTGAATATTCAAAGGATTTGTTTAAGAGTTGTTTAACCTTCTTTCATACAGACTTTAAAGACAAGATATTGAGCTATTATGACAGCACCCTTTCTGCACAGACATTCAAGAATGTTGACGGCGCAGCACTTCAGGGCATAGAAGTCAGCCTTTCATACGATGTGGGATTGGCATCTGGTCTGAATGTGTCCATTGAACCGTTTACAAACATCACCTATCACACAAAGTATTCAAGCAAGGATGACCTTGAAATAAGCAAATACGGGAAGACTCTACTTTACACTCCCAAATGGACAGGTGCCTTTGGAATAAAGGCTGGTCAGGAGAAATGGGATGCCATGCTTATTGCTAATTACACAGGAGATGAAAGGGTTCAGGATTGGGCGCCTCCGTCAAATGGGGAAAATGTGGTGAAGAAAGGAGACTTTACAGTGGTGAATCTGAAAGGCTCTTACAGACCGATTAAAAACCTTGAAATCACGGCATCTGTGGAGAACCTCTTTGACAGGGCATATGAGTATGTTCTTAGTTATCCGATGCCGGGGAGAACATTTGTGACAGGGGTAAGGTGGATATTTTAACTTAGGCTGAGAAAAGCTTGAGATTGCTTCGCCTACGGCTCGCAATGACCCCTCCGTGATCCTCCCCTTACTAAGGGGAGGATCACGGAGGGGTTGTCGTTGCGAGGAGCGGAGTGACGAAGCAATCTAATAATTGGAGGATATAAATGAAGAAACGAGTTTTATGGATTTTAATTTTTCTATTGATTCCATCAATTGTCATGGCAGGGGAAATTTCTCTGCCTCAAGACCTCAATGCAAAGACGTCTGTAGTTAAGGCAGAGAGGGATGGATTGTGGGAAAAGAGCCTGATTGTGCAGTTTCCTGAAAGAAGGCGGGTTCTCTCAACAAACGATGGATTTGTTGATGCAATGGCTGTAGTTAATCATTCTGCCCATCCAGAATTGTGGAAAAAGGTATGTCAGGAAATGAAGACAGAGCATGAAGTTGGCGGAAAGGTGTATTCAAGAAAGATAAAGGAAAGGATTGCAAAAATGCTCGGTATAAGAAGTGAAGACATTGCACAGATGGGCACTGCTGCTGACATGGATAACCTTGCCGTCATAACTAAAGAATACAAACCATTTGTCGTTACAGCACTGGTAACAGCAGGCGCAAAGACCAATGCCTTAAGAGCAGGAGTTGATGAAGGAACTCATATTGAAGGGGAAGAGCCAAAAGGCACTGTAAATATCATTATCCTCACCAATGCAAGGCTTACAGATGGTGCAATGGCAAGGGCGATAGTGATAGTAACAGAGGCAAAGACCGCAGCCTTTGAGGACTTAATGGTTCCGAGCAGTTACACAAAGCATGTTCAGGCAACAGGCACAGGAACTGACAGCGTCATCGTTGTTTCAGGAATATCCGGACCGAAGGTCACTTATACAGGCGGCCACAGCAGAATTGGCGGATTAATAGGAAAGGCGGTCTATGAAGCAGTAGTTGAGGCGCTTGGGAAACAAAATGGATTTAAAAGGTTTGACAAATAAGATGTTGTTTATGTATTCTAACTTAGCTGTTAGAAATCCCGGACTCGAAGTTCGGGGATTAGTTTTAATCTGTACTAAAGAAATTACAGCCACGAAGGCTTTGCATCAGAAGATGCAGGTTTTTGTGGCTTTTTTATTTATCTATGTTATCCCGCTAAGAGGGCGGCTCGTATCCTCCATGAAGGAGAGAATATTTTTTATCCCGATGGAGGAAAAGATGGATGATATTATTTGCAAAAGAGCCGCCACAGTTCAATTCTGGGACATCTATGCAAAGTGGTACAGATCGTGGATTGAGCATAACAATTACCATGATAGGATCATTGATGTCCTCACCACAATAGTAGAGCCGGGCTGGAGAGTTCTTGACATCGGCGCAGGAAACGGCGTCCTTTCTTTGCCTCTATGCGCTATCGGGTGTGATGTTACTTCCCTTGAGCCGTCAGCAGGCATGAGAAATATTTTATACGAAGAAACTTTTAATCGCGGCATAGATTGGCTCCATGTGGATGAACGGAGATGGGAGGATTCCCCTGTTTATCAATTAAGGAATTATGACCTTATCATGGCTTGCAACAGTCTGCATCTGACAGAGATGGGATTCAAACAGGCAGTCGAAAAAATATTTCACGCACAACCGAAGAATGTTTTTGTCGTTACAGAGCTCGGCGCTCCGGAGATAAAAGTTAAGTGGCAATATGGAGATTACACAATGTTATTTACCAAATGCTATGAAACAGAGAGTTCGCTTGCCTACCACTCAACCGATGAGATTAAGGAATACTGGTCGTTTATGATGGACAGGAGACTCCATCCATATGAAATAGAGGGAATAAAATCGAGGATTGTTTTTGAATGCGATCATATGTGGCTAAAGGATACAGCCCGTGTAGGGATGTATTGGTGGGAGAGAAACACTTAAAGTAATATTTTTCATAAATATTTGAACTAAGCCACGAAGGCTTTAGTTCTCCTAAGAAAGGAGGCAATAGAAAAAAAATTTTAGGAGGTGTTTGATAATGGAAAAGGTTTTAAGAGGCTTTCTATTTTGTATCTTGATTTTATTAATCGGCATACGAGTGGTAAAAGCAGAAGAAAAAGAAGCAAAGTTCGAGGAAATCGTTGTTACTGCGACAAAAACACAGCACACCCTTGAAGATGTGCCTGTGGAGACAGTATTAATCACTAAAGAGGAGATAGAGCAGTCCAATGCAAAGAATGTATCAGAGACTTTAAGAAAAGTCCACGGATTTTACATTCAGGGAGAGAATGTTCCCGGCTCATCGGCATGGCGTTCAAAGTTAAGAGGGCTGGACTTTGATAAGGGTTATGGACTCGTACTTATAAACGGTGAAAGGGTTCTGGGAGGCGCAATGGGCGAGTACGGTATCAGTCTTAACCAGATTCCTGTTGAGATGATAGAGAAGATTGAAATTGTAAAAGGTACTGCATCCGTTTTATACGGCAGTGATGCGATGGCAGGCGTGGTGAATATTATCACGAAGCCAATACCTGAAAAGCCTTTATTTACGGCATCTGCAGGTTACGGCTCTTATGATACATCACTGCTGAATCTGGGATACGGGCAATGGTTCAATGATAAATTTGGATTTTTTGTGAGCGCTCATCGTGAGACATCCGAAAGAGGCAGATATGGAGCAGCAGAAGATGACTTTAAAGGGGAATATGTCTCTACAAGATTGGCATATAGATTATCTCCGAAGACTGTTTTAAATCTCGGATTTAATCATGATGATTTGAGATGGAAATACATGGTAGAGGAGAAACTGAGGATAAGTCCATCTGTTGAGATAAATTTCCCTGATGATTCTGTCCTTAAAATAAAAGGCTACTGGTATAAGCTTGACCTTGATTCATTCTCACCCGGATATACCCGCAGATCTGGCGACATTGCATATACCCAGATGGAAACACAATATACAAAGGCAATAGGGAATTATCATCTGGCAACCATAGGGGCAGAATATCTTCGCAGGGATGTTGATTTAATGAGCGGCGCTCAGAAAATAGATAAACAGCTTGAGGTTAAAAGTCTGTATCTTCAAGATGAGATAGTTTTAAAGCCTTTGAGCATTGTCATAGGCGGAAGACTTGATGACAATTCTCTATATGGCACTGAGTTTAACCCCAAGGCAAGCCTTATGTGGAATATCAGCGATGATACACGCATGAGGTTGTCGGCAGGAAGGGCATTCAAGTCGCCTACAATCAGACAACTATATGTCAATTTCAAACACGGCACATGGTGGAACATACCTAATGAAAATCTTAACCCTGAAATATCATGGGGTTATTCTGTCGGCATAGAGCATACATTTTCAAAGAGATTATCCACAAACCTTTCTGCATTCAGAAACGACATTAAAAATATTATAGTCCCAGTTGATATATCAGCTACTGAAAGGACATGGAAGAATGCCCAAAAGGCATATACACAAGGTGTGGAGGCTGGCGTTAAGGCATCTGTTTTAGATAACCTTGCCTTTAATCTTGGGTATACATATCTTGAGACAAAAAACAAGAATACAGAAAAGAGATTGTCATACAATCCCAACCATACCGCCAGTCTGGGCATAGATTACAAGATTAAACCTTTGAAGATGTCTCTGCACTGGTTTGCGAATTATATATCCGAGGCGTATAAAAACGAAGCCAATACCCAGAAGACAAATGATTACTATATTTCAAACCTGAAAGTAGTTAAAGAGATTACAAAAAACCTTAAATTCTCACTGGATATTGACAACATCTTTGAGTCCGATTACGGAGAGCCTGATAAACAATGGCTCGGCAGGGTCATATTCGGAAAACTAACTTTTAACATTTAAAGGAGGATTGAAAATGAGAAAGATTTTATTGATTGTAACGGCTATTATTTGTCTTCTGTCTTTAGGTTTTATATCTTCAGCCTTTGCACACCATGCATGGGTTGAAAAAGAAGGAGACAGATTCATTGTCGGATGGGGGCACCCTCCCAAGATTGATCCTTATGAACCTAAGAGAGTTAAGGATATAAAAGCCTTTGACCTGAAAGGAAGTGAGCTTGCCTTAATAAGGACTGATAAAAAGGACAAGGTTTATTTATCCTCAAATACTGATGTCTCTATGATAACGCTCTCTTTTGAAGGCGGCTATCTTGTAACCACGTCTGAAGGCAAAAAGAGGATGACAAAGAGAGAGGCGCAAAGACAGGGCATCCAGGTAGTTGATTCATTTTACTCCTCGCAGTTTGCCAAATCCATATTTGAGCGTAGCGACAATGTAACAAAACCGATGGGGATGAAGTTTGAGATAGTTCCTCTCAGGAATCCTTTATCTCTCAAGCAAGGGGAAATCCTGCCGGTCAAGGTGTTATACGAAGGCAAACCCCTGTCAGGCATAACCATAGAGACAGGACACCATAAGGAAGCAGGCAAAACAGACAAAGACGGCATCGTCAATATTGAGATTTCCGGGCAAGGCATGCAGGTTGTAATTGCAAAATACAGAATTGTTTCCAGTGATTCTGATGCTGATTTTCTTTCTTTTACTACAGTTTTGACATGGGAGACAAAATGAAGACAGGAAATAAAAATGTGGTAAGGAGTCTTTTTGTAACTCTGCTTCTGCTCATGATTCATTCATGGGCAGAAGCCCATTCAGTCCACTATCATATTGAAAACAAAGGTATCAGTGCAAGGGTATTTTATTCACCGGATGAACCTGCAAGTTATTCGCAGTATGAAATATTCGGTCCCGGCGATAAAACCCCTCATCAGAAGGGCAGGACAGACAAAAACGGGTTTGTCTCTTTTTTGCCTGATCGCGCTGGAATTTGGATTATCAAGGTCTTTGGAGAATCAGATCACGGCTATCACGGAGCGCAGATAGAAGTGAGAGTGAATGCAGGCATGTTTATGGAGTCCTTTAAAAAACCATTGGTAGCAGCATACACAAAGGCAATTGTCGGCATCGGGCTCATAGGTTGGGTATTTGGAGCAATGGCATTGTTTAAAAGAAAAAAAAAAGAATATCCGTTAATTGCTGTTTGACAAACAGTCCGGCATTTTGATATTTTGATATTTTGATATACTGATATACTGATATACTGATATACAATCTAATCTTAAGAGACGGAGGTGATATTAAAAGTTAATCTGTAAATCTTAAAATCTGAAATTGCTATTTGGCTGGATGTCAGGGAAGAGAGGTGCCGCCGTTAAAGCGAATTCCTCCGCTGCCCCGCAGCCGTGAAGGGAACGAAAGCCCACTAAAGAAGCCACTGTCAATAACCGTTTAAACGGTTCAAACAGTTCAAACTGCTTTGATGATGGGAAGGCGGGCAAGTAGAAAGGATTACCCGAACGCATGAAGCGTGAGGGTGATGGATGCCCTAAGCCGGAAGACCTATCCAAGTCATAATAAAAAATCCAAAAATTTCTCGAGGGAGGAAAAGATGAAAAAATCTATCTTTTTTATTGCCTTTTGCCTTAAACCTACAGCCTTTAGCCTATTAATAGCCTTTTGCCTTTCACCTTTAGCCGTCAGCCCTTCCTTTGCAGAGAAAAATACCGCATCTCTTGAAGAAATCGTTGTTACTGCGACAAGGACAGAGAAGGAAGCGGAGGATACTCCTGGAAGCGTATCGGTAGTTACGAAAGAAAATATGGAAAAAAGAAATATCAAAACTCTTGATGAGACATTAAATACTACTTCAGGGGTTTTTGTCAGGCGCGGAAAGGGTCTTATGGATACTATGTCATCCATTACTTTGAGGGGAATTCCTGCGCAGCAGAGGACTTTAATCCTTATGGATGGGATTGCCCTTAATGACGCATATTCTGGCGGCGTTCGTTACGGAGGATTTGCAGTGGAGGATGTGGAAAGGATAGAGGTTGTAAAAGGCCCGTTTTCGAGCCTTTACGGAGGATACGCAATGGGCGGCGTTGTGAACATCATCACAAAGATGCCCCAAAAGAGGGAATTTGTATTTAAGACAGGCTATGGCTCAAGTTTTGACAGAGGCGATGCAATGGATGACCTGAGGAAGTTTTATCTTTCTTATGGCGACAAATTTAAGGACAAGCTGAGCCTCTTTTTAAGCTACGGCTATAAGGCAACAAATGGTTATCCTACAGATTTTAATGTCCGGGGGAGTAAACCCACAGCAGGCATTACAGGCTGGTCTTATACAACGGATAATCAGGGCAACCCCCGTTACTTAATAGGCGACAAAGGCGACAACAGGTGGTGGGATGACAACATCACTTTAAAGGCTGGATATGATTTCACAAAGACTTCAAAGATCAATCTCTCATTTATCAGAAACCGCTATGAATACAATTATGACGATCCGCATACATATCT
>NZ_DAIOFX010000039.1:2770-18336 GCF_036745535.1 Dissulfurispira sp. | reverse complement strand
AAGAGAGGGCGGAAGGACAGTAGGTGCTGGGGTTGTTACTGAGGTGTTGGAGTAAAAAGGTGAACCAAAAGATCAGGATAAAATTAAAGGCTTACGACCACAGATTGCTGGACCAGTCTGTAAAGGAGATAGTGGATACAGCACAGAGGACGGGTGCGCGGATTGCGGGTCCCATACCCTTGCCGACGAGGATAAACAAGTTTACTATCCTGAGGTCGCCCCATGTGGATAAAAAGTCCAGGGAGCAATTTGAGATAAGGACTCATAAAAGGCTTATAGATATATATGATCCAACCCCCGATACTGTCGATGCATTAATGAAGCTTGAACTCGCTTCAGGGGTAGATGTGGAGATAAAGCTATGACAGGTATTTTAGGCAAAAAGCTCGGCATGACACAGATATTCACAGAGGACGGCAAGCTCGTACCTGTTACGGTAATAGAGGCAGGGCCGTGCTGCGTGGTTCAGGTCAAGACACCGGATAAGGACGGATACGAGGCCGTAAAGGTCGGTTTTATCGAGGTAAGAAAAGAAAAGAATGTGACCAAACCCCTCGCAGGCGTCTTTAAAAAGGCAGGAACACCGCTGTTCAGGATAGTAAAGGAGTTCCATATTTCAGGTCTGCAGGTGGGAGATATGATCAAGGCCGACAGCTTCAGCAAAGGCGATAAAGTAACAGTCTCAGGAATATCAAAGGGCAAGGGATTTCAGGGCGTCATGAAGAGGCATAGATTTAAAGGAGGCCCGGATTCACACGGCTCCATGTTTAACAGGGCACCGGGTTCCATTGGTGCAAGCTCATTCCCTTCAAGGGTTTGGAGGGGGCAGAGGATGGCGGGACACATGGGCAGCGATAAGGTTACAATAAGAAACCTTACCGTCATCGATGTCCGTCCCGAGCAGAATCTCATACTGATAAAGGGTGCTGTGCCGGGAGCTACAAACTCGATCGTAGAGATAAGGAAGGCTTAAATACAGGGAGAAGGACATGTTTGAGATAGAGGTTAAAGACATAAATAACAATGCAAAGGGCAAAATAGCCCTTTCAGAAGCAATATTCAACAGCACTGCTTCTGAGTCGGTGGTGCATAGCGCTGTTGTAAGCTATCTCGCAAACCAGAGGCAGGGAACCCATGCCACAAAGACGGTCAGTATGGTTAGCGGCGGCGGCAAGAAGCCATGGAGACAGAAGAAGACAGGAAGGGCAAGGCACGGCAGCATAAGGTCTCCGATCTGGAGAGGCGGTGGTATTGCATTCGGGCCTCAGCCCCGCGACTACTCTGTCAATCTGCCGAAGAATATGAGAAAGGCCGCATTATACAAGGCCCTGACAATGAAGCTATCCGACGGAGAGATAGCTGTGGTCGACTCCATCTCTATGGATAAGCCGAAGACAAAAGAGATGGTTAAGATTTTAACCAATATTGGTTTATCCGGAAAGACGGTACTCATAGTTCTTCCAGAAAAGGATGATAATATAATGCTTTCTGTCAAGAACATTCCGACGGCAGATGTTGTCAGGGTGTCGGACCTTAATGCCTATCAGGTGGCAGCGTTTGACTGCGTTCTTTTTACTGCGGATGCCATATCAAAGCTGCAGTCCAATTTGGAGGTTAAGGCGGAGGTGGCTGTATGAAGATAATTTACGATGTAATCAAAAGGCCTCTTTTTACTGAAAAGGGCATGGACATAAAGGAGAGGGAGAACAAGGTGCTCTTGGAGGTAAATCCCGACTCGAACAAGCACGAGATTAAAAAGGCTGTGGAAGAGGTATTCAAGGTAAAGGTTGCAAAGGTGGCAACAATCAATGAAAAGGGCAAGATGAAGAGGTACGGGAGGTCGGTAGGCAAGACCCCGGACAGGAAGAAGGCAATAATAACGTTAAAGAAGGGCGAAAAGCTCGATTTTATCGAGGCCTAAAAGGAAGAGAGAAAAATGGGTATAAGGAAATATAATCCGACATCGCCTGGAAGGAGATTCCAGAGTTCATCAGACTACAAGGACATAACAGCCGATAGTCCCTATAAGCCGCTTTCAGCGCCTTTAAGGAAGACAGGCGGAAGGAACAATAAAGGACAGATTACAGCATGGCAGAGGGGCGGAGGAAACAAGCGCATATACAGGATGATAGATTTTAATCGCGAAAAAATAGGCATGCCGGCTGTTGTTAAGACAATAGAGTATGATCCCAACAGGTCTGCACGCATAGCCCTTCTCAAGTACAGGGACGGCGAGCACAGGTATATACTTGCACCTGTGGGGCTCGGTGTCGGAGATACAGTAATGACAGGCCCTGATGCAGAGATAAAGCCGGGAAATGCAATGCCGATAAATGCCATTCCCCTCGGCACGATGATTCACAACATAGAGTTAAATCCCGGACAGGGTGCAAAGCTCGTAAGGGCTGCCGGCGCAGCCGCCCAGATTGTCGCAAAGGAAGGCAAGTTCGCGCAGATAAAGATGCCTTCTGGAGAAGTGAGAATAGTCATGACCTCATGCATGGCAACCATCGGGCAGGTCGGAAATGTCGAGCATGAGAATGTCACATACGGCAAGGCAGGAAGGAAAAGATATCTGGGCAAGAGGCCTCATGTCAGGGGCGTTGCCATGAACCCTATAGACCATCCATTGGGTGGTGGCGAAGGCAAGTCTTCAGGAGGCAGGCCCGCATGCTCTCCATGGGGCAAGCCTGAAGGCGTCAAGACAAGGCGTAACAAAAGAACAGACAAGTTTATAGTAAAGAGAAGGAAGTAAAGGAGGAATAAGTGCCGAGATCCTTAAAAAAAGGGCCTTATGTGGAGCCAAAGCTGATAAAAAAGGTGGAAGACATGCTTTCGTCGGGAGACAAGAAGATGATAAAGACATGGTCCAGGAGATCCACGATAATGCCTGAATTTATAGGCTTTACATTTGCAGTGCATAACGGAAGGAAGTTCATACCAGTGTATGTTACAGAAAATATGGTTGGACACAAGCTTGGCGAGTTTGCGCCAACAAGGACATTCAAAAGCCATGCAGGCTCAGAAAAGACAACATCGGTGAAGGGCTAATAGAGGATATCGATATGGAATCAAGGGCAATTTTGAAATATGCAAAGATTACGCCGAGAAAGGCGAGAAGGGTTATAGACCTGATAAGGGGCAAGGGGGCATCAGAGGCGTTGACAGCCCTCAGGTATATGCCGTACAGAGGCGCAGGGCTTATTGCGAAGCTTTTGAAATCGGCAATGTCAAACGCCGAGCAGAAGAACAGCCATGTGGATATAGATAAATTAAAGATAAAGACCGCCCTTGTCGATCAGGGGCCTGTTATGAAGCGGATGGAACCCCGTGCCATGGGCAGGGCAAATGTGATTAAGAAGAGAACATCTCATATAACAATTATCCTGTCGGAGGAATAATGGGCCAGAAGACGAATCCAATAGGCAACAGAATAGGAATAATAAGGACGTGGGAGTCCCGGTGGTTCCAGAAAAAAGGCTACGCAGACAGCCTTATTGAGGACATAAATGTACGCAATATGATTAAAGAGAAATTATTCCACGCAGGCGTTTCGAAGATAGAGATAGAGAGGCCGGGCCAGAAACTGAAGATTATAATATATACGGCAAGACCCGGAATAATAATAGGAAAGAAGGGCGCTGAAGTAGAAAAGCTGAAAAAACAAATAGAAGATATAACAGGCAAACAGGTTGCCATCGATATAAAAGAGGTAAGAAAGCCGGAAGTAAATGCACAGCTCGTTGCAGAAAATATAGCGCTGCAGCTCGAAAAGAGGGTTGCATTCAGAAGGGCATTAAAGCGTGCAGTATCCTCTGCCCAGAGGTTCGGTGCACTTGGAATAAAGGTCCAGTGCTCCGGAAGGCTTGCAGGCGCCGAAATAGCACGGTCCGAGTGGTACAGGGAGGGAAGGGTTCCCCTCAGCACATTCAGGGCAGATGTGGATTACGGCTTTGCAGAGTCGAGGACAACCTACGGCAAGATAGGCATAAAGGTCTGGATATACCACGGCGATGTGCTCCCGGAGCAATCAGGAACTTCGCCATTAGGAGAGTAATACATGTTAGCGCCTAAGAAAGTTAAATTCAGAAAGATGATGAAGGGCAATATGAGCGGCAAGGCTTACAGGGGAGCCGATGTGTCCTTCGGCGAGTTCGGCATAAAGGCTATGGAGCCGGGCTGGATAACAAGCCGCCAGATAGAGGCTGCCAGGGTCGCCATAACAAGGCATGCCAAAAAGGGCTGCAAGGTCTGGATAAGGATATTCCCTGACAAGCCCATAACCAAGAAGCCTGCTGAGACAAGGATGGGTAAGGGAAAGGGCAATCCCGAATACTGGGTTGCCGTTATAAAGCCCGGAAGGATACTGTATGAAGTATCTGGAATCAGCGAAGAGGTGGCAAAGGAGGCATTCATACGCGCCTCTCGGAAGCTGCCGGTTGCAACAAAATTCGTAAAGAGAGAGGAGGCTGTATCATGAAGCCCTCCGAGATCAGAGGACTTTCGATAGAGGAATTAAAGCAGAAAGAGATGGACTTGAGAAAGGAACTGTTCAACCTGAGGTTTCAGCTTTCAAAGGGAGAGCTGGCAAACAATATGAGGGTGCGTGCAGTTCGCAAGGATATAGCACGAGTGCTTACTGTAATGACGCAAAAACAAAAAGGGGTATAGGAAATGCCTAAGAAGGTTTATACAGGTAAGGTAGTGAGCGATAAGATGGACAAGACCGTGGTTGTTGCCGTAACAAGGACATTCCAGCATCCATTATATAAAAAGACAGTTAAAAAGATCACAAAGTTCAAGGCACACGACGAAGAAAATAGATGCAAGGCTGGAGATACAGTCCAGATAATCGAGAGCAGACCGATGAGCAAGGATAAAAGGTGGCAGGTAATTAAAATAATTGAAGGCGAGGGCAGATAGATATGATACAGCCGAGGAGCATTCTTGAAGTAGCAGACAACTCAGGAGCCAAAAGGGTCCAGTGCATAAGGGTGCTTGGTGGTTCTAACAGGAGATATGCGAGGCTCGGCGACATCATTGTCGTGAGCGTGAAAGAGGCTATTCCGGAAGGTAATATAAAGAAGGGTGCAAAGGCAAAGGCCGTTGTTGTCAGAACAAGGAAAGAGGCAAGGAGACCTGACGGCTCGTACATAAGATTTGACCAGAATGCAGTCGTTCTTATAAATAACCAGATGGAGCCCATAGGAACGAGAATATTTGGTCCGGTTGCAAGGGAATTGAGATGGAAGGAATTCATGAAGATCATATCCCTTGCCCCGGAGGTTCTGTAGGAGGATAAGGTGGGTTTAAGGATTAAAAAAGGTGATACGGCACTCGTTATAGCAGGAAAGAACAAGGGAAAGAGCGGAAGGGTGCTTTCTGTCCTGCCGACAAAGGAGCGTGTTATTGTTGAAGGCTTAAACATCGTAAAGAAACATATGAAGCCGGGCAGGCAATATACACAGGGCGGGATAATCGAGAAAGAGGCACCGATACATATATCCAATGTCATGCTTATGTGCCCGAAATGCAATAAGCCCACAAGGATAGGCAGCACGTTATTTGACGACGGAAGAAAACTGAGGACATGCAAGAAGTGCAAGGAGGTCATAGACTGATAATGGCACCCAGGCTGAAGGAAAAATATACAAAAGAGATTGTGCCGGCAATAATGAAGGAGTTCTCATATAAAAGCATTATGCAGGTTCCGAGGCTCGAAAAGGTTGTGGTTCACGTTACCCTCGGAGAGGCAACACAGAATATAAAGCTCCTCGATGCTGCGGAAAGGGAACTTGCAGCAATTACGGGCCAGAAGGCGCTTGTAACAAAGTCAAAGAAGGCAATAGCAGGCTTTAAACTGAAAAAGGGAGTTCCCCTTGGATGCAAGGTTACCCTGAGGGGCGAGAGGATGTATGAATTCTTAGACAGGCTCATCAGCCTTGCATTGCCGAGGATAAGGGATTTTAAGGGACTTTCCGGGAAGTCCTTTGACGGCAAAGGCAATTACACCTTCGGCCTTAAGGAGCAGTATATATTCCCTGAGATAGACTATGATAAGGTCGAAATGGTGCATGGTCTTGACATCACCATATGCACCACCGCAAAAACAGACGAAGAGTGCAAGGCATTGCTGAGGCAATTCGGAATGCCTTTTAGAAGGTAAAGGAGGACTTTGTGGCAAAAACATGCATGATCGAGAAGTCTAAAAGACCGCCAAAATTCAGGGTAAGGGCTCACAATAGATGCAAGGTATGCGGCAGGCCAAAGGCATATATAAGGAAGTTCGGCCTTTGTAGAATTTGTTTCAGGACACTTGCCCTTAAGGGACAGATACCCGGGGTAACAAAATCAAGCTGGTAAGACCAAGGAATTAAGGAGTAAGGAGGATAGATGCTCACTGATCCAATTTCAGACATGCTGACGCGAATGAGGAATGCGATTCTCATAAAGAGCGAAAAGGTTGATATACCTGCTTCCAAGATGAAGGTTGAGATAGCAAAGATATTAAAGGAAGAGGGGTTCATAAAGTCCTATAAGATCATCAAGGATAAAAAACAGGGCATTCTAAGGGTGACCCTTAAATATACTTCTGAAAACGAGCCTGTGGTATCAGGGCTCAAGAGGATAAGCAAACCCGGAAGAAGGGTTTATGTTGGAAAGAGCGACGTGCCGCGGGTAATGGGCGGGGTCGGAATTGCAATTATCACAACGCCGAAGGGCATATTGAGCGACAAGGGATGCCGGAATGAAGGCGTTGGCGGCGAAGTGCTGTGCTATGTATGGTAAAAAAGGCAATAGGCAAAAGGAGAGATAGATGTCGAGGATAGGCAAACAACCCGTAGATATACCTCAGGGTGTAAATGTAGAGCTTAAGAATGGTATGGTCAAGGTAAAAGGCCCGAAGGGCGAACTCAGTTACTCCCTCCCTGAAGGCATTAAGGCCTCCCTTACAGACAGCAAGCTCCTGTTAGAAAGAGGCTCGGATACAAAGGTGGACAGGGCGCTCCATGGACTTGCACGCAGCTTGCTATCCAATATGGTGAATGGCGTTTCAAGAGGATATGAAAGGGTGCTTGAAATAACCGGTATCGGCTACAGGGCACAGGTGAAGGGCAATAAGATTGTATTTACACTCGGCTACTCCCATCCTGTTGAATTTGAGCTGCCTGCCGGTGTTAGCGCAAAGGTTGATGAAAAACAGACGACAATTACCCTCAGCGGTATTGACAAGCAGCTTTTGGGGCAGGTTGCGGCGAACATTAAAGAACTCAGGGCGCCTGATGCTTACAAGGGCAAAGGCATCAGGTATGCAGGCGAGGGGATCAAGCTGAAGGCCGGTAAGACAGGCAAGAAATAGAGGCATAGGAGTACAGGAGGAGATTGGTGAATATTAAGGAACTGGCAAGGAAAAGAAGACATGCGAGGATAAGAAAAAGGGTATTCGGGACGGCTGAAAGACCGAGGCTCAGCGTCTTTAGAAGCCTTAACCATATATATGCCCAGATCATTGACGATACAAAAGGGCATACCGTTGCCTCTGTCTCAACCCTCGATAAGGAGCTCAAGGAGGAGAAGGGACATAAAGGTAATGTGGCAATGGCCAAAAAGGCCGGCCAATTGCTTGCATTAAAGGCAGCAAAGGCCGGAATAAAGAGTGTAGTATTTGACAGAGGCGGGTATAAATATCATGGCTGCATAAAGGCCCTTGCTGAAGCCGCAAGGGAAGGCGGACTGGAGTTTTAGGAGGTTATGGTGAAGAGTGAGAGGATCGACGCCGAGGGGCTTAGTTTAAAAGACAAGGTTGTGTACATAAACAGGGTTGCCAAGGTTGTGAAGGGCGGCAGGAGATTCTCCTTCAGCGCCCTCGTTGTGGTCGGAGACGAAAACGGCATCGTCGGCGTTGGCAAAGGCAAGGCAACAGAAGTCCCCGAGGCCATAAGAAAGGCCGTGGAACAGGCAAAGAAAAGACTCATGAGGTTCCCGTTGAAGGAAGGAACAATACCCCACAGGATCATCGGGCGGTACGGCTCGAACTCTGTGATCATGAACCCTGCAAAGAAGGGTACAGGGCTGATTGCCGGCGGTCCTGTCCGCGCTGTCTTTGAGGTGGCGGGAATACACGACATCGTTGCAAAGTCTCTCGGCAGTCATAATCCGTTTAATGCCGTAAAGGCAACACTGGACGGGCTCGGCAGCCTGAAAGACCCCGATGCTGTTTTAAAGCTCAGGGGCAAATCAGAGGAAGAGCCTGCAGCAGAAGAGACGAACGAATAGTCAACAGTTTGAACGGTTCAAACTGTTTGAACAGTTAAAGTAGGAGGTCAGAAAAGATAACCATGAAGATACAGGATTTAACTCCGGGAGGAGGCAGCAAAAGGCGGTCTAAGAGAATAGGTCGTGGCCCAGGCTCAGGACACGGAAAGACAGCCACAAAAGGGCATAAAGGACAGAAGTCCCGTTCCGGAGGCACAAAAGGTCCTTCCTTCGAGGGCGGTCAGACGCCTTTGCAGAGGAGATTGCCCAAGAGGGGGTTTAAGAATGCTCCCTTTAAGAAGGTGTATGCGGTTTTAAATCTCAGTGATCTGGTAAAACTTGATATCGATACCATAACTCCCGAGACGCTTTTAGAGAAGAGGGTTATAAAGGATTTAAAATATGGCATAAAGATACTCGGTGAAGGCACTGTAAACAAGCCATTGACCATAAAGGCCCATGCCTTTAGCGCTTCAGCAGTATCAAAGATAAATGCTGCCGGCGGTAAGGCTGAAATACTTTCGCCTTCAAAGGTGCTTTAACATTGGGAGTCCTTGCAAACATCAGAAATATATTTAAGATCCCTGAGCTCAAAGTCAGGGTTCTTTTCACATTAAGCCTCCTCACTGTCTATAGAATCGGAGCACACATACCAACACCGGGGATCAATGGCGATGCTCTGAGCAAATTCCTCACGGAAAAAAGGGGAGCCCTCATGGGCTTTTTCGATATGTTTTCCGGCGGTGCATTGTCCAGGGTCACCATCTTTGCCCTCGGCATAATGCCTTATATCAGTGCATCCATCATATTCCAGCTCCTGACAGTTGTCATTCCTGCACTCGGAAGACTCGCAAAGGAAGGAGAAGCAGGCAAAAAGAAGATCGTTAAATACACGAGGTATGCCACTGTTGTCATAGCCGCCATCCAGTCTTTGGGAATAGCCATCGGCATAGAAGGCATGTCAGGCGGCCAGTTTGTACAGAATCCTGGATGGTCGTTCAGGCTTCTTACAATGATTACACTCACATCGGGCACTGTCTTTTTGATGTGGCTCGGCGAGCAGATAACCGAGAGGGGCATCGGCAACGGCATATCCCTGATAATTTTTGCAGGAATAGTTGCGAGATTCCCCAATGCCATATTCAACACCTTTAATCTTGTAAGGGCTGGAGAACTGTCCGTATTCTTTGTCCTCATTCTTGTTGTGATGATGGTCGCTGTAGTGGGCGGTATCGTATTCATAGAGAGGGGGCAGAGGAAGATACCTGTCCAGTATGCAAAAAGAGTTGTGGGCAGAAAGGTCTTTGGCGGACAGACTACCTATCTGCCTTTAAAGATCAATACATCGGGAGTTATCCCTCCCATATTCGCATCATCCATAATAATGTTTCCTGCAACTGTTGCAGGCTTTATCAGCATACCATGGGTTCAGGGCATAGCAAAGCAATTATCCCCGGGGACTGCAATGTATACAACCCTGTATGTGGGCTTGATATTCTTCTTCAGCTACTTTTATACAGCAGTAATATTCAACCCTGTGGATATTGCAGATAACTTACAAAAACATGGCGGTTTTATTCCAGGGATCAGGCCCGGTCAGAAAACCTCCGAATATATATACAGGGTGCTCACAAGGCTTACCTTTATCGGCGCGGTTTATCTGGCCATAGTATGCGTCATGCCTGAGCTTTTAATCGGGAAATTCAATCTGCCGTTCTATTTTGGAGGCACATCCCTTCTCATAGCTGTTGGTGTTGCCCTTGACACTGCTTCGCAGATAGAATCCCATCTCGTGACAAGGTCTTATGAAGGCTTCCTTAAGAAAGGAAGGCTGAGGGGCAGAAGAGGCTGAAACATTAAGCAGCAAACAGATGTGATAATAATTAAATCTCAGTCAGAAATAAATAAGATAGCCGCTGCATGCCGCATAGTGGCAGAGATTCTGGAAGGTCTTAAAGCCTTTGTTAAGATAGGCATATCCACTGCCGATATAGAGGCGTATGTGGATAGGGAAATAAATAAGAGGGGTGCAACCCCTGCCTTTAAGGGATACAGAGGGTATCCATCGAGTGTATGCATATCTGTAAACGAGCAGGTTGTGCACGGGATACCATCCATGGCAGCAAGACTAAAAAACGGCGATATTGTGAGCATAGATTTAGGGGCGATACTGGACGGATTTTATGGCGATGCAGCTTTGACCATTCCTGTTGGAGATATAAGTCCTGAGGCATCACGGCTTATCATGGTGACAGAGGAAGCCTTCTACAAGGGAATTGAAAAGGCGGTAGCCGGAAACAGAGTTTCCGATATATCTGCCGCAATACAGGATCATGTGGAGTCCAATGGGTTTTCGGTGGTGAGGGCCTTTGTCGGCCACGGCATCGGCCGTTCGCTCCACGAAGAGCCGCAGGTTCCGAACTTCGGGAAACCGGGACAGGGGCCGAGGTTGAAAGAGGGTATGACCATGGCAGTTGAGCCCATGGTCAATGCCGGAGGCCCTGACGTTAAGATACTGGATGACGGCTGGACAGCGATTACCGCAGACGGCAGCCTGTCAGCCCATTATGAGCATACAGTTGTAATAACAAAAAATGGCGCTGAAATCTTGACTAAACTCTCATGAGATAGGTATAATTATAAGCTTAAAATATGTCGAAAGAAGAAAATATCGAACTTCAGGGAACAATCGTAGAAACCTTGCCGAATGCGATGTTCAGGGTAGAGCTTGAGAACGGGCAGGTAATACTTGCCTATGTATCCGGCAAGATGAGGATGCATTTTATAAAGATACTGCCTGGAGACAAGGTTACTGTGGAGCTCTCTCCCTATGACCTTACAAAGGGACGCATTACTTATAGATTTAAGTAGGATATATGACCTATACGACTTATATGATCTATATTACTATGGAGGATTTGTATGAAGGTAAGGCCGTCTGTAAAGCCTATATGTTCTAAATGCAAGATTGTCAAGAGAAAAGGTGTTATAAGGATTCTCTGCGAAAACCCAAGACACAAGCAGAGACAGGGATAATAAAAATTTCAAATTTGAAATTTCAGATTTCAAATTAAAATAAAGAAGGAGTTTTTATGGCGAGAATAGCTGGTGTTGACCTGCCGAAGAGTGAGCGTGTGGAAGTAGGACTTACACGCATATTCGGCATTGGAAGGTCTTTATCCAATAAGATACTTACAGAAACAAATGTAAACCCGAACACGAGGGTGAAAGACCTTACCGATGAGGATATTGTTAAAATAAGGAGCCTCATAGAAAGGGATTATAAGGTAGAGGGCGACCTGAGGCGTGAAATATCGATGGATATAAAGAGGCTTCATGATATCGGTTGCTATAGAGGGCTCAGGCATAAGGCCCACCTGCCTGTGAGAGGACAGAGGACAAGGACCAATGCGAGGACACGAAAAGGTCCAAGAAAGCTTGTGGTCAAGAAAAAGTAAGCCAAAGGAAAACATAAAGAAGGAGGAGTTTATTTGATGGCCCAGAAAAAGAGAGCAGACAAGAAGGTTAAGAAGAATATACCCAGTGGCTCAGCCCATATACAGACCACTTTTAATAATACAATAATTACCATAACCGACCAGGGCGGCAATGTGATAGCATGGTCGAGTGCAGGAAGCCTTGGTTTCAAGGGGGCAAGGAAAGGCACTCCCTTTGCTGCACAGACAGCGTCAGAGACAGCAGCAAAAAAGGCAATGGAGATGGGGCTTAAGCACGTGGACGTTTATGTAAAGGGCCCCGGCGCCGGCAGGGAGACGGCAATCCGCGCACTTCAGGCAGCAGGACTTGAGATAACATTGATTAAGGATGTTACCCCTGTTCCGCACAACGGCTGCAGACCGCCGAAAAGGAGGAGGGTGTAATGGCAAGATATACCGGTGCATTATGCAGACTGTGCAGGAGAGAGGGAGAGAAGCTCTTTTTAAAGGGCAGCAGATGCTACACCGACAAATGCGCGGTTGAAAAAAGAAAATACGCCCCCGGACAGCACGGGCAGAACAGGGGAAAGCTTTCTGACTACGGCATACAGTTGAGGGAAAAGCAGAAGGTCAGAAGGATATACGGCGTGATGGAGGACCAGTTCAGGATATATTTTAAAAAGGCATCACGCATGAAAGGCGTAACAGGCGAGGCCCTGCTCCAGTTGCTTGAGAGAAGGCTCGATAACGTTGTCTATAGAATGGGATTTTCGACAAACAGGAGAGAGGCTCGGCAGCTTGTGAAGCACGGACATTTCCTTGTCAATGGCGGAACAGTCGATATCCCTTCCTATCTCCTCAGGCCCGGCGATGTGGTCGAGGTCAGAGAGGCCAGCAGGCAGCTGCAGGCAATATCCGATAGCCTGTCAATGGCGGAGCACAAGGGATTTCCAGAATGGATAGAACTGGACATGCAGAATATGAAGGGTAAGTTTGTCAGGATTCCTTCGCGGGAAGAGATAAAACTGTCTGTCCATGAGCAGCTTATAGTCGAGCTCTATTCGAAGTAAGACTTTGAATTTCAGGATACCGGGGATAACCGACTCGGTTTTTTATTTTTAGAAATAATTAAAAGCAGAATTATACAGGCATAGGAGGCCTTACATGGATCTTGTTAAAAAAGGCTTTCAGTTACCCAAAAAGATTAACTTTGATGAGGAAACCCTTACCGATTCCTACGGCAAGCTGGTCGTAGAGCCGCTTGAGCGCGGGTTCGGTACTACCATAGGAAATTCGCTGCGCAGGATTTTGCTTTCCTCGATAGAGGGAGCTGCTGTTACCGCAGTGAGAATCCCCGGTGTTTTGCACGAATTTTCCAGCATAAAGGGTGTAAAGGAAGACGTTGTCGATATTATCCTGAACATAAAGAAACTGAGGTTCAAGATGCACGGTGACGGCAGGAAGACCGCAACCGTGAAAGTAAAGGGCCCGAAGGTTGTGACAGGCGCTGATATAGAGACAGATCCCAGTGTCGAGGTTTTGAACAGAGACCATCGTATCGCCACGGTTGACAACGGCACCACGCTGGAAATAGAGATGTACGTAAAAAAGGGAAAGGGCTATATATCGGCAGAGATAAATAAAGAAGAGGGTCTCCCCATCGATGTGCTTGCCATAGATTCTGTATTCAGCCCCATAAAGAAGGTGAACTTCTGGGTTGAGAAGGCAAGGGTAGGAAGGGCTACGGATTATGACAGGCTTATCATGGAGGTATGGACCGACGGAAGCATAACCCCTAAGAAGGCGGTGAGCGATGCAGCATCGATACTCATAGACCATCTCGACCTGCTTATCTTTGTAGAGGAAGAGGAGATAACCGAAGAGACAGCGGGTTCCATGATTGCGGCTGCATCCAATCCATCCTTGAATGAGAACCTGCTGAAGAGCATCGATGAGCTGGAACTCTCTGTCAGGGCATATAACTGCCTCAAGAATGCCAATATAAAAACAATCGGAGACCTTGTTCAGAAGACAGAGCACGAGATGCTCAGGACAAAGAACTTTGGCCGCAAGTCCCTGAACGAGATAAAGGAGATACTCGTGGGCATGGGATTGAACTTCGGCATGAGAATAGACATGGATGAATTGGTGAGGGGAGGTAGATAATGCGCCATAAAGTAGCAGGCAGCAATTTCAATAGAACAGCGAACCAGAGAAAGGCATTGCTGAGGGGACTCGTATCGTCCCTCTTCGAGCACCAGAGGATAGAGACAACACTGGCAAAGGCAAAGGCAATTAAAGGCATAGCAGAGAAGCTCGTTACCTTTGGCAAGCGCGGCGACCTCCATTCCAAGAGGATGGTAATGTCCTATATTCCTAACAGGACTGTTGTGGCAAAGCTCTTTTCGGATATAGCTCCGAGGTTTGCAGACAGAAACGGCGGTTATCTGAGGATAGTCCAGACAAGACAGAGGGTCAATGACAGGGCGCCAATGGCTATTATAGAATTTATCGATTATCAGGACATAAAAGAAAAAGGTCAAGGCAAGGGTCAGGAAAAAGAAGGTAAGAAAGAATGAACGACATACTCATCGGAGCAGGAATAATCCTGGTATGGGTGATCCTTCAGTTCTTTGTCTTTCCAAAACTCGGAGTACCCACCTGAGCGGTGCCGCAAAAGGGTTCGGGAAACTCTAAGAAGTGCAAATAAATTTTCAGAATATAGTTCTAACGAAAGGGATTCGCAAAGCGAATCCCTTTTTTGTTATCGAGCATTTATTATGTAATTCAGCATGCAGGCAAATAAGAAGAAAAGAATACTTATCGTCGATGACGAGAAAGTGATAAGGGCAAACCTTTCCGATCTGCTGGAAGGAAACGGCTATCTTACAGATACCGCAGTCTCCGGAAGGCAGGCAATAGAGAAGGTTACGTCAGAGGATTTCGATATCGTTCTCCTTGATTTGATGATGCCTGTAATGGACGGCATGGAAGCGCTCAAGGAGATCAAGAAGATCAGGCCGAAAATAAAAGTGATCATGATTACCGCCTTCGCCACAGTAGAAGGAGCAGTGGATGCCATGAAAAGCGGTGCAAGCGACTACCTGCCCAAACCATACGTACCGCAAGAGCTTCTTGCTACTATAAGCCGGGTAATAAGACGAGGCAAAATTCGAAAAGGGTCTTAAAAGGTTAAGGCTTGAGGATACCCTTTTCTCCTTATCCAGCCCCATACGTAGAGATATCCTCATATGCTGCTTTATTCAAAGGGAAGCCTGCGTTTAACCGACATAACAAAAAACCTTGAGATAGACGACCATACAAAGGTTATTTTCCATCTGAAGACACTAAAGGAATTCAGGATGATAGACCACGGCGAAAGATCATACCACCTCACCCGTCTTGGAGAAAAGATAGTAGAATTCCTCAAAATTTTAGGCGCCTACCTTTCGGAATAACAACTCGCCAAATTTCCCTTATTTTTCAATACCCATCATGTGAAGCGGACTTCACGTTGAACTTATTGTTGAAAAAGGTGTATAAAACCTGTAGGCGTTTTTTTAGGATACAGGGGGCGTTATGGCATGCAACATCTGCAAATATTATCAGGTGGTCGAAAATTTCAAGATGAAAAATATTCCCACTACTGCTTCTTCTTCAGCACATTTATGGAAAAGACGAGGGAAAAGTGCGATTCATGCAGGCCGGTAAAGGAGCAGAAACAGAGAGGCGAACAGCCTGAAACTGGGATCAACTGAATTTATCAGCCATGAAAAACAATGGAATTATAAACGAATGGAAAAATGAAAAATGAAAATGAAATGAAAATGGGACGGTTCTATTTTCTGATAAAAAGATAAGGAAGAAAGGAAG
>NZ_DAIOFX010000039.1:0-2670 GCF_036745535.1 Dissulfurispira sp. | reverse complement strand
GAAGAAAGGAAGGGGTCAAACCTTCAGAAGTCATTTAGCGAGGGTTTAAGACAACGAAATAGAGACATATGGCAAGGCAATTAAGAATAGGATTTGAAGGAGCACTCTACCATATCACCTCACGGGGAAATTTGAGAGAGGCGGTATTTTTTGAGGACAGTGATAAAGAGAGATTTTTAGACATTATAGCGAGGACAAAAGAAAGATATGGCTATCTCCTCTATGCATATGCTCTGATGGACAACCACTATCATCTTTTCATAGAAACACCGAAGGCAAATATATCTCAGATCATGCAGAACATAAACACAAGCTACACAGTCTATATAAATAAAAAGTACCGAAGGAGCGGCCACCTCTTTCAAGGGCGTTTCAAGGGCATAATCGTTGATAAAGACGAATACCTCGTTGTCCTGAGCAGATATATTCACCTGAACCCCATAAGGGCCGGAATTGTGCGGAAACCAGAGGATTACGAATGGACGAGTTACAGGGTTTATATTGGCAAAGCATCACAAGGGACGGCCTTGGTGGATACGGCTGATACGCTTTCGTGCTTCTCCAAAGACAGGGGCAAAGCAGCCCAAGCTTACAGGGAATTCGTTGAGGCAGACATAGAAGGGCAAGAAAACCCATTCAAGAAAGTCGAGGCAGGATTGATCCTCGGCGGCAGTGGCTTCAAGGAAAGAATAACGGAACTTTTGGAAAGAATAAAGGAAGATGATGAAATCCCACAGCTAAGAAAGCTCAGCATGAAAGTGCCAGTGGAGAGAATTATAAATATTTGCTGCGGTTACTATGGAAAGGGGCAAGAGGAATTGATCAGAAGCGGCAAGGGCAAACGGGAGAGGCAGATAGCGATATATCTGTCAAAAACACTGAGCGGTGAAGGGAATCGGGAGATCGGAAGGAGATTTGGAATAAAAGGACCGGCAGTAAGTGGAGTGATAAAGACAATAGAAGGGGAGATGAAAGCTGGGAGCGGATTGAAAAGTGAAATGGAACAGATAAGGAGGCAGATAATAAATGAATAATGAAGGTTTGACCCTTTCACTTCCTTTAAAGAACTGACAATGAGGCGGGCAAAGGTTAAAGACCAGCTTGCAGTTGAAAAGGTAGGCGGCAGCGATGCTGAAAAAGAGATAAGGCTGTTTTCCCTGCTCTGCAATGTGCCGATGGAACTGATAGAGGAGATTGATATTGCGGATTATAAGCAGATACAGAAGGAGTACGAGGATTTTTTGTCGTAACTGCAGGCGTGAGAGAAGCGGCGGCTAAAGTAGCTCATGCGCTGCATTTTAGACTCGATGAGATTATGGAGTTTGAAATCGCCGATCTTAAGCTTTGGCTGGACGAATCTTTGAAGATATTGAACGAGATATATAAGCCGCCCATTCAATAATTAAAGACGAAACGGAAATCAAAAGGGAGGCTATAAAAAAGCCTCCCAAAATGGTTATAACCAGTCCGATGATTACGGCATAGATAAAAGAGGTCGCAGTCATGGCAAAGGCCGCAACTACAATAAATGAAAGTAGAAAACTGAGCATGAAAAAAATCTTCTCGCTCATAAATATGTTATAGCATAAAAATAAAAAAATGGACAAATCATTCGTCATAGGCATAACTATAGGCGCAACGGCGCAGGTTGGTGCTGCAATAGCAGGCATAACTAAAGTCGGCTCTGCGATAGAGTCCTTAAAACAAAAAAGAGTCAATATCGGAGAGAAACTTGCAGACATTGAGAAGGTATCATCGAAGGCAGAGCAGAAGATAACGCACATAAGCTCTGCAATAGAAAAACTCAATCAGCGAAAGATACTGCTGGAGCAAAACCTCGTCAAATTTCCGCATCAGGCGGATACTACTACACAGAAGATAAATCAGATAGACTCTACGGTCGAGAGGCTTAACCAGAGGAAGTTTAAGATTCAGGCAGAGCTTGAAAGATCAAAGACATCTGCCGATGCGCTCAATAAAGAGCTTGTAAAGGTCGGAAGCGCTATAGAAAAGATAGAGGGTTCTCTTGCCAGAGCTAAATCACGCTCTGACATGAGAAAAGAGATACAGGGCAATGTCATCGGACTGGTCGCCATGGGCGCGACATTGGCATCTCCAATAAAAAAAGCTATAGAGTTCGAGTCGGTGATGGCTGATGTGGCAAAAGTTGTGGACTTTACATCCGAGGCAGAAAAGAAACTCTTTGCAGGCAAGATACTCGAAAAATCAAAGATAACGCCTGTCTCTGCAACTGGACTTGGTGAGATAGCAGCAGCCGGAGGCCAATTAGGAGTAGCCAAAGAACAGTTGATGGATTTCACTGATGTTGTAGCAAGAATGTCAACTGCATTCGATATGTCAGCCAGGGACGCAGGCGAGTCAATGGCTAAGCTAATGAATATATATGAGCTTGATGTTAAGTCCGTAGAGAAGCTTGGAGATGCTATAAACCAGCTCGGCAATACATCTGCTGCAAGGGAGAGGGATATTGTGAATGTGCTCGCAAGGATCGGCGGCACAGCAAGGGCTTTTGGCCTTGCAGGAAAGTCCGCTGCCGCTCTTGGCTCCGCAATGCTGTCGCTGGGAAGGTCGCCTGAGGTCGCTGCAACAGGAATTAATGCGATGCTCTTAAAATTAAAGACGGCAGACAGGCAGGGAAAGGAATTTCAG
>NZ_DAIOFX010000038.1:0-18707 GCF_036745535.1 Dissulfurispira sp. | reverse complement strand
CACTTTTTAAAGTCTTTAAGCAGTGCCTGACATATATAAAATCGCTCAGCTTAGAAGATAAAAAAAGGATAAGGCTAATTTCTGCCTTATCCCTAATAAGTCCATTACTAAAAATCTATTTCTGCCTTAAGGATGAAAAAACCTGCATGAATATAACAGCAGACATTGCTGTGAATATTCCGGCAACAACCCCGTATCCCACAGGCACCCAGCCCGCATGACTGCTGCTCAACACATTTTGAACAGTGATACCACCTCCGAATCCAGCAAGTATGCAAAAGACGGCCAGAATTATTATTGATGTCCAGCAAACCCCATTATTTTTTTCTGCCACTTGCCTCACCTCCTTCTTTCAAACTTTCAAACATTGCTAAACAGTTATATATTTATACCCCATCCACAAACCAAAACGCAATCACTTTCCATAATCCGTAGCCAAACATCTCGAAATGGATGTCGAGTGTGCTGAAAAAGACTTTACACTCGAAATGTTAAACTGCATTGTCTTGAACCCGTCATCTACTACATTGCTCACTTATTGAGTGATGTGCAGATTATCTCTGGCATAAATAAAAGATTACACTTTGTAAAGGCTTTTGAAGCATGCTTGACATCCATCGTTACGGATATGGCAATCACTTCATACTCACTATTGTAACCCCTGCCCCACCTTCCTGTTGCGTGCCGCTCCTGAATCCCTTTACAAGTGGATGTCCTGTCAGGTATTCACGCACAGCCTTGGAAAGAATGCCTGTTCCAACTCCGTGAATAATGATAACTTCAGAGAATCCGGCTATCGAGGCGTGATTGAGAAACGGCTCAAGCCTTGATAATGCCTCGTCAACCCTTAATCCGACAATATTAATCTCTGAAGACACAGCCTCATCCAGCCTTTCCAACCGAATGCCGCCTTTTCCTGCTTCTGCAGATAAATCTTTTTTAAAGCCGACGTCTGACAGAGACACTTCCATCTCCATGCTTCCTGCCCTGACCCTTAAACGATTATCCTTGAAATTTATCTTAATTATTGACGCATCATGCCCTATTGATTTTATGAAAACAATATCGCCTTCATTGAGTTCGTCTATCGCGAGTTTAGATTTCTCGCTTCTCGCATATTCCTTTACTTTTTCTGCCACAGACACCTGAACCGACTCAACCTCTTTTATGACTTCCTTTGCCCTTTCTCTATCCCTTTTCTTTATCTCTTCTAAAAAGGCATTCATCTGCCTCTTTATATTGAAAACAATCTCGGATGCCTCTTTGTAAGCATTGGAAAGAATATCCTTTTGTCGGGTCTCCGCCTCCTGCATCATCTCCTTGAGATGTCTTTCCTTTTCCTTTATAGCTGCCTCTTTTTGCCGAAGCTCGTCAGACGACCTTTCATACTGTCTCCTCTTCTCATTGAGGTCGTGAATCAGTGTGTCGAGCTCTATTTTCCTTATTCCTAAAATACCCTTTGCGGATTCGATGATTTCATCAGGCAATCCATATCTCTTTGCTGTCTCAAAGGCACGGGACTGTCCCGGCTCACCAACCCTTAATTTATATAAGGGCGTGAGGGTATTCTGGTCGAATTCCATGGAGGCATTGAGCATTCCTTCTGTCTTATGGACAAAACCCTTTATCTCTGTAAGGTGTGTTGTTGCAAATACCAATGCACCTTTGTTTTTAAGTTCCTTAAGTACAGCGCATGCAAGGGCAGCGCCTTCATCCGGATCTGTGCCTGTGCCGAGTTCATCTATGAGTGCAATCGTCCCTGAATCTGCATTCTTAAGGATTCTGGAGATATTTGATATATGGGCGGAAAAGGTGGATAGATTGCTCTCGATGGACTGTTGATCGCCTATATCGACAAGCAGATTGTGAACAAAGGGAAGGCTTGATGAAGAATCAGCAGGGATGGGCATGCCCGAGAGAGCCATCAGGATCAAAAGCCCTATGGTTTTTATGGTAATGGTCTTTCCTCCTGCATTTGGCCCTGTTATCACCATCACTGCATTGTTGCCGCCGAGTTTCACATCGAGGGGGATAACCTGCTGAGGCATGTCTTTTTTCTGAAATGCAAGCATTAAAAGTGGATGCCGTGCATTCACTATATTAACGGCATTCTGCTCATTTATCTGGGGCGTCTCCATTCCAAGCCTGTCTGCAAAAAGTGCGATAGAGTTAAGCACATCTATGTAAATCACAGTCCTGTATTCAGCATCGATTTCAGAAACCACAGCCCTTATCTGTGAACTTATGCTCCTTAAAATCCTTATTTCTTCTGCCTTTTGCTCTGCAATAAGGTTTTCGAGCTCATTGGAAAGGCTTATTATAGAAAGAGGCTCTATGAAGGCAGTCTCTCCAGACCTCGATACATCATGGACAACACCCTGAACCTGACCTTTTGAATCCATCCTTACAGGTATGACCCATCTTCCCGACCTCTGTGTTATAAAATCATCCTGAAGGAATGCAGCAACCCTTTCATCCCTCGTGATATCTTCGAGTTTCTTCCTTATCCTGTTTTCGAGGCCTTTTATCCTCACCCTCAGTTCTTTCAATGCAACCGAGGCGCTGTCGAGGATATTGCCTTCGCTGTCTATTGAACGCTTGAGCACACTAAGGATTTCTGGATGGCCTGTCATTTCTTCGGTAAGACTATTCAAGAAAGATATGTCCGTGTTATCTCTGATCTGACTCAAAACAGAATTGGCAGTGCTTAAAAAGGCCATCATACCCGAAAGCTCCACCGGGTCTAAGACAGCACCTTCAGGCCTCACCTTATGCAAAAACGGTTCAATGTCGGGGAATGGCGAGATGCTTAGAGGCTTACCCTTCTGAGACATGAGCCTTATCTCATCAATAAGCCGGAACCTTTTATTAATATCCTCGATGTTGTTGAGAGGAGAAATAGATAGAACAGACCCTTTGGATGCATCGCTCTTTGCAAAATCAGCGATTATTCCGAGCAGCTTGTTGAACTCAAGAATTTCGAGGGAGTGTTCCACGTGGAACATTAAAACACCTTCCACTGCTCCGGCAGGAAAAGCCTTTCATATGTCATAAAGGCAAAGCTGTCGGTCATGCCTGCAATAAAATCGCAGACCATTCTGTGTCTGTCCAGCTTTTTCTCTGGGGGGATATCCTTAAAAACCCCATCTATATGCTCAAGGTGATACTCGTATAGGGCTTTTAGAATATCCTTTGCCTTGTTGAACTCCCTTATTATGCCTTCGCTCTCATAAACCCTCTCGAAGAGAAAGTCTCTGAGTTTATAAACAACAAACGATATATCTTCGCTCATGACTATATTTGTAAGACTTGTGGCACTGCTTGCCTTAATGACATCCCGCACCATTGTATCTATGCGCTTTGAATATGCCTCTCCTATGACCTTAATTATCTCCCGTGGCACTTCCGCCCTCCTAACAACTCCTGCCCTTATGGCATCGTCAAGGTCGTGGTTCACATAGGCGATAATATCTGATATGCGGACAACCTGCCCTTCAAGGGTTGCAGGTTTGTCTTTGGGACTATCTGATACTATTAAGCCTTTGCCCTTTGAGTGTTTAACAATTCCATCGCGGACTTCGTATGTGAGGTTGAGCCCCTGCCCATTTTTCTCAAGAAAATCAACAACTCTCAGGCTTTGCTTGTAATGGTCAAAGCCTCCTGGGTTAATCTCCCTTAAAATCGCCTCTCCTGCATGTCCAAATGGTGTATGCCCCAAATCATGGCCGAGGGCGATGGCCTCAACAAGGTCTTCATTAAGCCTTAATGCCCTTGCTATTGTCCGGGCTATCTGTGATACCTCGATCACATGGGTTAGCCTTGTTCTATAATGGTCTCCCTTCGGTGCAAGAAAAACCTGTGTCTTGTGCTTTAATCTCCTGAATGCCTTTGAATGGATAATCCTGTCCCTGTCCCTCTGAAAGCATGTCCTTAGATCATCTTCCTTCTCAGGCCTTGCCCTGCCTCTGCTTTTAGAACTTAGACTTGCATTGGGATGCAGGATTTGTTTTTCTATATCTTCTGTTTGCTCGCGGATAGTCATTGTTTTTTATTGCTTTCCCATTCTCTTCTTGCATTTTTTTAATCGCTTCCCTCGCAAGCTCATCGCACCGCTCGTTCTCAGGATGGCCGTTGTGGCCTTTTATCCATTTCCATTTGACCTCGTGCTGCGACGAAGCCTCTAAAAGCCTTTCCCATAAATCCCTGTTTAGCACATCCTTTTTCTGTGAGGTTTTCCACTTGTTCCTTATCCAGCTTTGAATCCATTCGGTCATGCCCTTTACAACATAATTTGAATCTGTCGTTACAGTTATCCTGCATGGTTTTTTCAGGGCTTCTAATGCAGAGATAACTGCAAGAAGCTCCATCCTGTTGTTTGTCGTCATCTCGTCGCAGCCCGATATTTCCTTTTCTTTTTCGCCAGAACGCAAAATCGCTCCAAAGCCGCCAACACCGGGGTTTCCGCTGCACGCTCCGTCAGCAAAGATTTCTACATAAGGTTTCTGTTCTTTTTGCATGTGGTTGCTTTTTAGTTATTACAGCAATGCCCCTGAAATCCCCTTCACCAGCACCTCAGTCTCCCTATCCCTCACTGTCCTCGCATCTATAATTAATGCGTCTTCTTTTATTCTCGCTATTATCGGAGGGTTGCCATGTCTAAGCCGTTCTTCGAGTTTATTGACGGATAATTTTTTCGGCTTGATTGCGATAACATAGGTCTTGAACTCAATCTCAGGCAATGCACCGCCACCTGATTGAGATGAGTCAGCCATCAGTTCTATATCTGCAATATCTTCTTTTATTTCCCTTCTTAATCTCAATGCAATTCTCTTTGCCCTATCCTTTATTTCACCAACATCCTGCAAGAGCATCTTTACTGTAGGGATCTCTTTTCTGGCCTTTTCTTCATCGAGATAATTCATGAGCACTGCCTCGAATGCTGAGAGGGTGAGCTTATCAATCCTCACTGCCCGCATTAGCGGATTTTTACTAATCTTTTCAATAAGTTCTGCCTTTCCAGCAATTACCCCGCCTTGAGGCCCGCCTAACAGCTTGTCACCGCTGAAGGTTACAAGGTCGCATCCGGATTTTACAACCTCCTGAACAGTCGGCTCGATATGAACACCGTAAGGCTTTAAATCAACAAGGCATCCGCTTCCGAGGTCAAACATGACTGGTATGTTATGTTTTCTTCCAAGTGTTACGAGGTCTTCAATCTCGACCTGTTTTGTAAAACCGATTGTCCTGAAGTTGGATTGATGTACCTTTAATAACAGTGCCGTATTTTCATTTATCGCCTTCTCATAATCATGCAAGTGGGTCTTATTCGTGGTTCCTACTTCCTTAAGAATCGCTCCGCTGCTGCTCATAACATCAGGCACTCTGAATGAGCCTCCGATCTCAACAAGCTCTCCTCTTGAGACAATGACCTCTTTGCCTTTTGCAAGGGCAGTCAGGCATACAAAGACTGCCGCGGCATTGTTATTAACTATCAGACTGCTCTCAGCACCTGTAATCTCGTTCAATAATCTCTGAATATGAGAATATCTTTTGCCTCTTTCGCCTTTTTCAAGGTCATACTCAAGATTGGAATATCCGCAGGCTACTTTTTTTACATTCTCCAATATTTCTTCCGACAATACAGACCTGCCTAAATTAGTATGAATTACAACACCTGTTGCATTAATCACAGGCTTGAGGCTGAAGGAAGAAAGTTTCTCAACCCTGTGCTGAATATCAGGGAGCATAGATTCCATAGAAATCTCTTTTAATTCATCTCTGAGAATTGCCTGCCTTTTTTCTTCGATAATTTCACGGATCGCCTTAAGGACATGCCGCCTCGGGAATGATTCCTGCCATTCTAATCCTTTATCAGACTTAAGAATTTCGTCAACAGACGGCAATGATGCCAAGAGCTTTTGTTTATTCATCCCCTTACTCCTGTCTAATATTTTTTGTTGCCTATATTTTACCCCTTTATGTAACTCTTTTCAAAGACAATGGGTTTGTATTATTATACATACTCGGCTTTAAACACAAAACAATCTGGAGGATTTATGTTAAAGAGATACCTTTTAGCCCCCGGGCCAACGCCTGTGCCGCCGGAGGTGCTGCTTTCGATGGCAATACCCATAATACATCACAGGTCTCCTGATTTTCTGCCTGTGCTGGATTCTGCAAAAAAAGGACTGCAGTGGCTCTTTCAGACAAAGAATGATGTGCTCATACTTGCTTCAACAGGAACAGGCGGAATGGTGGGTGCTGTAAATAACTTCTTCAATCCCGGAGAAAAGGTATTGGTAATAAACGGTGGAAAGTTCGGCGAGAGATGGACAAAGATAGCACAGGCTTATGGATTAAAGGTTGAAGAGATAGTTGTTGAATGGGGATATTCAATAAAACCTGATATGGTTGAAGCTGCATTAAAGAAAGACCCTGAGATTAAGGCGGTCTTTGTTCAGGCAACAGAGACATCAACAGGTGTCTATCACGATATCGAAGGGCTCGGAAAGGTAATAAAGAATCATCCTGATACCCTCTTTGTCGTTGATGCAATAAGCGCACTCGTTGCGCAGGATATAAGGACAGACGAGTGGAATATAGATATAATGGTTGGAGGCTCACAGAAGGGATTGATGCTGCCTCCCGGACTTGCCTTTGTGAGCATTAGCGATAAGGCATGGAAGAAGAATGAGACATCAAAGATGCCGAGGTTTTATTTCAATTTTAAGAAGGAGAGAGAGAATCTGGCAAAAAACCAGACGAACTTCACTTCAGCAGTTACATTAATAATAGGACTCAATGAAGCAATAAAGATATTGCAAAAAGAAGGGCTTGAGAATGTATTCAAAAGACATGCAAGGCTCGCCAATGCAACGAGAGAGGCAGTAAAGGCTTTAGGCCTCGGCATCTACTCAAAAGAATCGCCGAGCAATTCTGTTACTGCCATCGAAATGCCTGAAGGAATTGACGGACAATTGGTCTATAAGACATTGCGTGAAAAATACGGTATCACAGGTGCAGGAGGACAGGATAGGGCAAAGGGCAAGATATTCAGACTTGCACATCTCGGCTATGCTGATACATTCGATATAATCACAGGTATTGCAGCACTCGAAATGGTGCTGAAGCAGCTTGGCCATCCTGTTAAATTGGGTACAGGTGTTGCAAAGGCTCAGGAATTGTTGATGCAATAAAGATAAACAGCAGGTAATATAAGGTATTAGAGCGGCTTCGGCAGCCCAAGCGTAACATGGATGTTTAAGCGGGCTGGCGTAGCCTCGGAGAAAGGCAGGATGCCTTTCGAGAATGAGCGGCAATACCTTTATTACCTGCTATCATTCACTTGCTATACCGCTCACTCTGTTATGAGGAGCCAAATAAAAAAGAGGTATTTGTTATGAAGGTTCTTGTTAGCGACAACATCTCATCAAAAGGAGTCGAGATCCTTAAAAAGGCAGGACTCAATGTGGATGTAAAAACAGGTCTTAAACCAGAGGAGTTGAAGTCCGTCATCGGAGAGTATCATGCGCTTGTTGTAAGGAGCGCAACAAAGGTGACAGCAGACGTCATCGATGCTGCAAAAAATCTTAAAGTAATAGGCCGTGCAGGTTCGGGTCTCGATAATATAGACAAGGCCTCTGCCTCGAAGAGGGGTATTGTGGTCATGAATACACCAGGTGGAAACACAATAACAACTGCAGAGCATACCATTGCCATGATGTTTGCTGTTGCGAGAAAGATCCCTCAGGCAAATGCCTCTATGGCTAAGGGGCAGTGGGAGAAAAAGAAGTTCATGGGTATAGAGCTTTTCAATAAAACCCTTGGCGTCATCGGACTCGGAAATATAGGTGGAGAGGTTGCAAAAAGGGCGCAGGGGCTCGGAATGAATGTGATTGCCTATGATCCGTTTTTGAGCGAAGAAAAGGCAAAAAAAATGGGCGTCAGGAAAATGGAGATCGCAGAGCTCATAAAGCAGGCTGACTTCATAACCATACACACGCCCCTAACAGCAGAGACCAAGAATCTTATAAATACAAAGACAATAAAGACCATGAAAGATGGTGTCTATATCATAAACTGCGCAAGAGGCGGAATCGTAAATGAGAAAGACATCTACGATGCCCTCGAAAGCGGAAAAGTTGCAGGGGTTGCACTGGATGTCTTTGAAAAAGAGCCGCCGGAAAATAATCCATTGGTCGGGCACGAAAAGGTTGTCTGCACACCGCACCTCGGGGCATCAACTCAGGAAGCGCAGGAAAATGTGGCAATAGCGATTGCCGAGCAGATTGCGGACTATCTTGTTCATGGAACTATCCGGAATGCTGTAAACTTCCCGTCCATACCTGCAGATCAGGTGGCTGTCTTACAGCCTTACATAACACTTTCTGAGAAGATAGGAAGTTTTGCGTCCCAGATATTCGACGGCGGCATCACAGAGGTCACCCTTGAATACAGGGGAGACGCCTCTGAATTAAATATATCTCCGGTAACCATTGCTGCCCTCAAGGGATTACTGACGCCGATACTGGAAGAAACGGTGAATTTTGTGAACGCACCGTTTATAGCAAAAGAGCGGGGAATAGAGGTGAAAGAGACAAAGAGCACAGATGCAGGGGACTACCAGAGCGCAATAACAATGAGGATCAAATCCCCTAAAAAGGCATTATCGGTCACAGGGACGCTCTTCAGCAGGCGGGATCCGAGGATTGTTAAAATAGATGACTTTACGGTGGAAATAGTTCCTGAAGGCAGTATGCTCTTTATGTATAACAATGACAAGCCTGGAGTTATAGGCAATATCGGGATGCTTTTAGGAAAAAATAATATAAATATCGCCAGGATGCATTTTGGCAGAGAGAAGGCAGGAGGGACGGCTATTTCTGTTGTGAATATCGATTCCCCTGTAAAAGATAAAACTTTGGAAGAGATAAAGAATCTCCCCAATATCCTTGATGTCAAGGTGATAAATCTATAAAAAGGTTAAGGTTGAGGCTGGGGTTAAGGCGAAAAACTCCTTGCCCTTAATCTTAGCCTTAACCTAATATTTTGCGAGGTAAAACTAATGTCTACAGTTGTTATTGTCGGTACTCAGTGGGGTGATGAAGGAAAGGGAAAGATCGTAGATTTCCTCACGGAAAAGGCTGAAGTGGTTGCCCGTTACCAGGGCGGCCATAATGCAGGGCATACTGTTGTTATAAACAATGAAAAATATATCCTTCACCTTATCCCTTCGGGAATACTCCATAAAGGGAAAAAATGCGTCATCGGAAACGGCGTTGTAATAGCCCCTGATGCATTAATTTCAGAGATAAACGGTCTAAAGAAAAGGGGAATCGATACGGATGGCAACCTCTTAATCTCCAAAAATGCCCATGTAATAATGCCGTATCACACAGCCATCGAAAAGGAAAATGAAAATAGAAAAGGCAATAAAAAGATCGGGACAACAGGCAGGGGAATAGGCCCATCCTATACCGATAAGGTCGCAAGGCATGGCATCAGAATGATGGATTTGTTAACTCCCGATGTATTCAAGGAAAAGCTTTCTGCGAATCTAACAACAATAAATTTTCTGTTGGAAAATTTCTATAAGGCTGCACCACTAAAGGCAGATGCAATATATGATGAGTATATGAAATACGCTGAAAGACTTTCCAAATACATTGCAGATACAGATGTAATAATAAACAACAAAATAGATTCAGGGGAAAATGTCCTCTTCGAGGGTGCACAGGGGACGCTTCTGGACATAGACCATGGAACCTATCCCTTTGTAACCTCTTCAAATACCATAGCGGGCGGCGCATGCACAGGTTTGGGTGTAGGCCCTACGAAGATAAGCAGGGTATTGGGCATAGCAAAGGCTTATACTACAAGGGTTGGAGAAGGGCCATTCCCGACAGAATTAAAGAATGCGATTGGAGAGTCCATAAGACAGAAGGGCAGAGAGTTCGGCGCAACAACTGGAAGGCCGAGGAGATGCGGCTGGCTCGATATGGTGATATTAAAGTATTCAATCCGCGTTAACGGTCTCACCGGCATTGCGCTAACAAAAATGGACATCCTCGATGGAATGGATAAGCTTAAAATATGCGTTGGCTACAAACACAACGGAAGATTGTACGAAGAATTTCCAAAAGAGACAGAAGTCCTCGAAAATTGCGAGCCTGTTTACGAAGAAGTTGAAGGATGGAAGGAGAGCACCCTCGGAATAAAGGGGTTTGACAAGCTGCCGGCAAATGCAAAAAAATATATTAAGAAAATTGAGGAGATGCTCAAGACAGAGGTCCAGATAATTTCCACTGGGCAGAAAAGAGATGAGATAATAGTACTGAAAGAGCAGTTTTAACCCAAATTAAGCAAGATATAGCAGCAGGTGTGCATCAAAGCCTTTACAAAGTCGTTGTTCTTTATGCATATCAGAAGACTATTAACGCTTTTACCTAAATAGATAGCAATGTAGTAGGTGACAGATTCAAGAAAATGCCTTACAATATTTCGAAGTGTAAAGTCTTTTCAGCACACCTGCTGCCATATGCTGAGCAATACTTGTGTAATTCAGGATGAAATATCTTGGCGTATTACTAAACCTGCTTTTCCCCTCAAAATGTCCTGTCTGCGGAAACAAGTCAGATGATCATCTCTATAATCCATTCTGTACAGAGTGCTGGAGAGGAATTGAAAGGTATTCAGGGCCTGCTTGCAACATATGCGGAATACCAACAGTATCGTCTCTTACAATAACCTGCGAGTCATGCCTGAAAACAAAACCTCCTTTTTCAAGGGTTTTGTATTACGGTATTTACGATGGGGCATTGAAAGAAGCCATTCATCTCCTGAAATTCAACGGAGTAAAAAGGCTCTCAAAACCTCTAAGTTTAATGCTCTCTGAGTTACCAATCCCAAAGGCAGATGGAATTATTCCGGTTCCATTGCACCACAAGAGGCTTCATCAAAGGGAATTCAACCAGACTGCCTCCATCAGCCGACATCTGTCAAAAAATTTGAAAATCCCATTGATGCTGGATGTCCTGAAAAAAACCAAAGAAACACCTCCACAAACAGATGTTACAGGAAAAGAAAGGCTTAAAAACTTAAAAAATGTCTTCAGAACATACGAGGAAATAAATGGCCTGGATTTATTATTGATCGACGATGTTATAACCACAGGCGCTACGATAAGAGAATGTGCAAAGGCATTGATAAAGGCCGGCGCAAAGAGTGTTACCGTTATTGCTTTAGCACGGTCAATGCCTAAACAGAATACTTGAAAAGATTGGCTCTTAACTGGTATATTGGTAGGACGCCGAAGTGGTGGAACTGGTAGACACGCACGTTTGAGGGGCGTGTGGAGCAATCCATGCGGGTTCGAGTCCCGCCTTCGGCACCATCTCTAAAAAACAAATCCCAAATTCAAATATCTAAATTCTAAATAATTTTTGAACATTTGAATTAGGATTGCAGCATTGTTTGGGATTCCGGATTTAGAATTTAGTATTTTTCTTCCGTCCACATATCCATGGCAAATTTCAAGACCTTGTTTCTGCCCCTTTCCTTTGCCTTATAGAGGGCAACATCAGCAAATTTTATCGCCTCCCAGAAATTCTGCGTATCCGTAGGGAATTCGCTGACGCCTATGCTGATGGTCTTCTGTATAAATCCGCCGGCTATCTTTACCTTTGACTCCTCTATCGTCTCCCTTATCTTCTCGGCTACATCGAAAGAATCTCCGGGCTTTGTATCGATAAGCAATACCAGAAACTCCTCCCCTCCAAAACGGATAACAAGATCGGATGTCCTTACGCTCTTTCTTATATTGCCTGCAGTCTCTTTCAGCACCATATCTCCCACGTCATGGCCATAAACATCGTTGGTCTGCTTGAAGAAATCCAGATCGCACATCAAAAGACCGAGGGTTGTTCCCCTTCTCAGAACGCCCGCAACCAGGTTCTCAAAGCTCTCCTCTAAGAATCTCCTGTTATAAAGACCTGTTAATGCGTCCTTGAATGCCGATTCCTTCAATGTCTTCATAAGCCTCTTTGCCTCAAGCACAGGCTGGGCTTCTGTTATATACTGCCTTGCCCTGTTTATCTTCTTCTTCATATCGGCTATATCGCATACGCCTCGTTTACCGCATACAAACTGAACAACCCCGCCAACATTTCCGCCAACCATTATCGGGATACAGTAGTGAATATCATTTGCTGCCTCTGTGTAATACTTGCATATATTAGGATAATCTGCTGATGAAACCATGTGCCCTGTCCTCTTTGCCCTGCACAATTCACAATCCAGTTGGATATCCCTTTTACAATACAGTTCGGCGCCCTCTGCCTCCGGCGGATATACTATCTTCATATTATTCTTACTGCTCGATACTTCATACATGACGCAATTGTCAAATCCAAGGTCATCTATAAATATCCTTCCGAGGCGCATATAAATGTCCTCTATGGATTCATCCTCTTCTATTATCTTTTTGAAGGATGTTACATGACCTATTGTATCCATCAAATTGTTGAATTCGCCGGAAAGCGCGCCGAGCTCGTCCTTTGAAGCCACATCGAGCTTTTTAGTCAGGTCTATCTCGCCAGACGACAATGCCTTAATCTGTCCGATAATCGCCTTAATGGGCTTTACCAGCGAACGGGATATGAGCACTCCAAAAACACCCGAAAGCATTGCTGCAATGCCAAAGGCAAGGCTGATAAGGATTATAGCTATATTGAACCTGTTCTTTATTATGCCTGCAAATGCCTCCCATTCCTTGCCAGTGCTTATGGCATATTCGTTCAGGACAGTTACCGTATCTCTTGTAAGGACATCATACTTGGAAAGCCTTTCCAGCAGGGCATCCCCATTTGTGCCGCTGAGCTTTTTCTCTGCCATCTCTGTAAGAATCCCTTCGAGCTGGTCAACCTTTACAACAACATCCTCTATGAATTTCCTCTTTTCGGTCTCATTCAATGGAACAACAATAAACTCATTGTAAAACTGGCCTGTCCCCCTCGAATAATCCCTTATACGTCCTCCTGTCAGCAGTATCTTCAAATACGAGCGGCAGTCTTCCAGCCTTGCCTTGCCGTTGAGATAATTATTGTTAATTCTCTCTGTGTCTTTATAAAGCACTATCTTATGTGCTGAAATGCTTGCCCCTCTAAGCTTCCTTACCACAATATTTGCGGTCTTTTCCCGAGGCCCGATGATATCAACCATCAGTTTGGACTTGGCACTCATATCAAACATCGTAATCAATCCGATAGCAGATATCACCGCGAGCCAGAAGAGAGAGCCGAGGAAAAATAAAAGGAGCTTCTTTCGGACAGGAAGGCCGGTAAAGGTAAGAATGTTTATAATTTTTTTAAGTATGTCTCTCATGTAAATTTTAGTTCACAATTTCTACAATATTATACTCATGTCCAAAAAAGTAATCAAGATTTTTTGAATTGATGTATACTAATTCATTATGCCTTTATTCGGCGAATTATTCCTGAGCGAAATTATTAAAAAACCCGTATTTGACCCAAAGGGAGAGATTACAGGAAGGGTTAAGGATATTGCTGTTGTCAAAGGGGATCCGCTTCCAAAGGTATCTGCAATTATTGTGGAGAAAAAAAATCAGTTGTTCAGGATCGGTTGGGAACAGATCAATCTGTTTAACAAAAGAATAATCTCCACATATTTGACTTCAAGTCTTATAGAGCCTTACACCCTCAGCGAAGAAGACCTCCTCGCTGTCAGGGATATCCTTGACAAGCAGATCGTTGACGCCAATGGAGCAAAGGTGGTAAGGGCAAACGATATCAAGCTCGAAGGCTATGATGGAGAAGCAATACTCATAGCAGTTGATGTTGGGGTGAGAGGCATATTGCGGAGGCTCGGCATAGAGAGAGGAAGCGAGGGATTTCTTAAGCTCTTTCAGACGCAAATGCCGTATAACCTGATAAGCTGGAACTACCTCCAGCCTCTAAAACCGAAGCTGAGGACCATAGCACTTACCGTGCCGAGGCAGATGGTATCTGAACTCCATCCTGCAGACATTGCCGAAATAATCAGTCAGGTATCGAGAGACGAGGGCGCCCACTTATTCAAAGACCTCGATATAGAAACCGCTGCAGAGGCGCTATCAGAATTAAAGCCCGAAATGCAGGCAGATATAATAAATGCCATGGATGCCGAAAAGGCTGCAGATATCATAGAGGAGATGCCGCCTGACGAGGCTGCCGATGTCCTGAGCGACCTTCCTGCTGAAAAGGCAAAAGAGATACTCGAGCGCATTGAGGAAGAAGAATCAGCAGATATACAGGAGCTTCTGCACCATGAAGAGGGTACCGCAGGCAGTCTGATGACTAATGAATTCATCGGATACGGTCCTGATGTAAGTGTAAGACAGGCTATAGAGAGTTTCAGGCATGACGCAGAAGAAATTGAAACCGTTTATTATATATATGTAACAGATTTAGGCGGAAGGCTTTTAGGCGTTACATCGTTAAGAGAACTACTGCTCGCAGAGCCAGACACGATGCTGGCGGAGATAATGGAGACAAAAATTATAAAGGTCGAACCTGATGAAGATGTTGAGGAGGCTGCTGATCTGATGTCAAAATACGACCTTGTAGCAATTCCAGTTGTGGATAAAGAAGGTTCTCTGCTCGGGATAGTTACTATTGATGACATCCTTGATGTGATAAAAGAGGAGGCAACCGAAGATATATACAGGATTGCAGGCACATCAGAGGTGAAATTTGGAAATATAGAGCATGCCCATCCAGTGCACATTGTAAAGAGCAGGCTGCCATGGCTTCTGCTCTGCCTGCTTGGTGGTCTTATATCAAGCATTGTAATAAGCCATTTTGAAAAGACACTTGCTGCTGTTGTTGTGCTGGCAGCATTTGTTCCTGTTATCATGGGAATGGCTGGGAATGCGGGGCTGCAGGTCTCTACCACCATGGTTAGGAACATTGCCCTAAACTCTATAAGCAATTACTGGAGGTATATAGGCAAAGAACTGTCCGCTGGACTTATGATTGCAGGCATTACAGGAATAACCATAGCTGTAGCATCCGGGATTCTGAAGGGGATGCCTATACTCGGGCTTGTAGTTGGCATGTCCATGTTTCTTTCGATAAGCAGCTCAACAATACTTGCAATATTGGCTCCAGCCGTGGCTGATAAAATAGGCATAGATCCAGCTATAACAGCAGGACCATTTGTCACTGTTTTCAATGATATCCTTGGACTTACAATATACTTTACAGTAGCAACAATCTTTATGAAATATCTCATATTCTGATGGAGGAAAATGGTTAAGGCTATAGAATGGAAAGACAATAAGGTCATAATGCTTGATCAGAGCAGATTACCGCTTGAGGTGGAGTTTATCGAATGCACCGATTACCAGATGGTTGCAGAAGGGATAAAAAAGCTCTGGATAAGGGGCGCTCCTGCAATCGGTATCGCAGCAGCCATGGGCATTGCCATCGGGGCCCGGGACATAAAGGCAGGCAGTTATGACGATTTTATGGAGAGGCTTGAGCCCATCATGCAGACAATGCTCTCTACAAGACCCACAGCAGTAAACATAAAGTGGGCAGTCGAAAGGATAAAGAAACTACTTTCCACAAAAAGGGATGAATCCGTCAGCAGCTTAAAAAAGATTCTTATCGATGAGGCAAAAAAGATCCTCGAAGAAGATATCGAGATAAATAAGGCAATAGGCAGATGGGGTGCGGAATTCATAAAAGACGGAGATACCATTCTTACACACTGCAATGCAGGCAGCCTTGCCACAGGAGGTTACGGCACAGCCACAGCACCCATGCTCATAGCAAAAGAGCAGGGCAAGAATATCCAGGTAATTGCTGATGAAACGAGGCCGGTATTGCAGGGAGCGAGGCTGACCTCATGGGAGCTTATGCAGGCAGGCATTCCTGTAACATTGATAACAGACAATACTGCAGGCGCTTTGATGAAAAAGGGAGTTATTGACCTCGCCATTGTGGGAACAGACAGGACAACGAGGAACGGTGATGTGGCGAATAAGATAGGGACGTATACCGTTGCTGTGCTTTGCAAAGAGCACAATATACCGTTTTATGTTGCAGCGCCTATAAGCAGCATAGACTTCAACATGAACTCCGGAGAGCTTATCCCCATCGAGGAGCGTCATTCCGAAGAGGTGACAACAATCTGGGGGCACAGGGTTGCACCTGAAGGAGTAAATGTAATAAACTTAGCCTTTGATGTTACGCCGGCGAAGTATGTTACCGCCTTTTTTACCGAAAAAGGAGCATTCAGACCCCAAGACATTAAAAAAATAATGAGAGAGGATGTGGATATTGAATCCATAAGGATACGGTGATGGATGTAAAAGACATCTTTGCTGATTATTCGGAAGAATTGAAGATAGTAGACCAGGAACTGCTTGAGATATTCAAAAGCAATGCATTTCTAATACCCATGGTAGGGCAGCATATCCTCGGCAGCGGCGGAAAGAGAATAAGACCGATCTTCCTGCTGCTCAGTGCCGACCTTTGCGGCTATAAAGGACAAAATCGCACGCTGCTTGCAGCAATCATAGAAGCGATCCACACTGCCTCTTTATTGCATGATGATGTAATAGACGGCGCAGAAACAAGAAGGGGCAGGCCAACGGCACACTCCATCTGGGGGAATCAGATCGTAATACTTACAGGAGATTTTCTTTATTCAAATGCGCTGAAGCTTGCGGTTGCCCAAAAAGACCAGAAGATAATGGAGGCGTTGTCAGAGGCCACAACACGGATGACAGAAGGGGAAATCCTCCAGCTCCATAAAACAGGAGACCCCGATATAACAAGGGATGAATATTTTGAAATAATATCCGCAAAGACCGGAGTTTTAATATCAGCAGCATGCAGGATAGCCGGAATACTCGCAAACCAGCCCGAAGAAAAAGAGATGGCGCTTTCCATATTCGGGATGAAGACAGGGATTGCGTTTCAGCTTGCAGACGATGTGCTCGATTATGTGGCTGAACAGAAGGAGCTCGGCAAAAGACTGGGCAAAGACCTCGAAGAAGGGAAGATTACCATGCCGCTGATATATCTCCTGAGAACCGCATCTGAGCAGGAAAGGAATGAAATAAAAAATATCATTAAAGAAACAGGTTTTCACCAGAAGTCAGGAGGCAATCCAAACTCAGGCATAAACTCCGGCCAAAACATTGGATTGAACAGGATATTGGAGTTATTCTCAAAATACAATGCAATAGAAGAGTCCTTAAAGGTAGCCCGCTCTCTCGTGGATGAGGCAAAATCAGAATTGAATATCTTTCCTGCTTCCAGAGAAAAAGATGCCCTCCTCATAATGGCCGAATATGCCATGCAGAGGGAAAAGTGAAAATGCACCCTTACGCAGAGCTCGCCAGAAAGGCCATTGAGGAGTATGTAAAAAATAGGAATGTCCTCACTCCAAAGGAAATACCGCCTGAGATGCAGAAAAAGGCAGGGGTCTTCGTGTCATTAAAGAAGCATGGAGAATTAAGGGGGTGCATCGGCACATTTCTGCCATGCGAGGAAAATATCTATAAGGAGATCGTGAGAAACGCCGTTGCCGCTGCCACAAAAGACCCGCGATTCTATCCTGTACAGGAAGACGAACTCAACGATATAACTTATTCCGTAGATGTATTGTCAGAGCCTGAAAAGGTAAAAGACATTTCAGATCTCGATCCAAAGAGGTATGGGATAATCGTTGCTAAAGGCTACAGGAAAGGGCTTTTACTGCCCGACCTCGAGGGAGTGGATACTGCTGAAGAACAATTAATGATTACAAAGATGAAGGCAGGCATAGACCCGTCGGATAAAGACGTGGAAATATTTAAATTCACTGTTGAGAGGTTTAAATAAAGATTTATGACAAAGAATAAAGTGCTTGTTGTTGATGATATGGCATCTGTATAGAAAAAGCCCGATTCCCATGATATTCGAAAAACTGGCATGCGATATAAAAATGGACAACAACAGCAAGGTTTCAGGTCTGGAGGGATTCGTTGTCAGGATTCAGGCTGCAGAGGCCTTTATTGATTCTGAATATATTAAGGTAGCTGTTAAATTTCTGGAACTCAGCGATAAAAAAGCAAAAGAACTCAAAGACCTGCTGAGTTCAGTAGCACATGGGTAACTTATTTTCCCCTCTTAAATTCTCCGCTTTTGCCCCCACGTTTTTCCATAAGCATTATGTCAGAGATAATCATCTCCTTGTCCACAGATTTACACATGTCATATATAGTCAGCGCAGCAGCAGAAACTGCTGTGAGAGCCTCCATTTCTACGCCTGTCTGTCCTATTGTGCCAACTATTGCTTTAATATCTATCCTGCCTTTTTTTTCTTCAATATCAAAGTCAATGCTTACAGATGTTATGCTTAAAGGATGGCACATGGGTATCATCTCTGATGTCTTTTTTGCTGCCATAATCCCTGCAACCCTTGCAACTCCGAGCACGTCACCCTTTGAAATCAGCCTGTCCTTTATAAGCTTTATGGTTTCAGGCTTCATATGAACAGAGCCTACAGCTATAGCCTCGCGTTTGGTCAAAGGCTTTTCCGAAACATCAACCATTTTTGCCTTTCCTTTTTCATCGAAATGCGACAGTTTCATATATATTCTCCATGCACCTTTGAAGTAATGCCAACATTTTAACCAAAGACATGACCTTATTACA
>NZ_DAIOFX010000037.1:0-18910 GCF_036745535.1 Dissulfurispira sp. | reverse complement strand
CTATACTTGAGGCGTTTTTTGCTATATCCACAACTGTTTGTGACATCTCCGAGGATGAAGTAGCAATCTGGGATGCCCTGCCTGATTGTTCTGTAGCTCCTCTGGACATCTGTTCTGCGCTGGCGCTCAATTGATTGCTCGCCGATGCCACATTGTCAGCAGTGGATTTCAGCTCAGCCATAATCCCTTTCAGTCTTTCCGCCATTTTATCAAGTTCTGATGCCATATCTCCAATCTCATCATTTGAATAAATATCAATTTTCTTTGCAAGGTTACCTCCTGCCATTTCCTTTACCCATTCAGAAATGCCAGAGAGGCCTTTTTTAATGGGTCTTACTAAAAAAACTGTAGAGCCTGCTATAAGCATTCCGATGATGCCTGCATAGACAATCATAGATACCATCTCCATCCTGCTCTGCGAAGACTGCATGCTTGCAATGTCTCTTTCCATAAGTTTTTTGATGCCAAATTTCATCTCGTTTAATGCCTCTTGAGTTTGTTCAAGCGCTGGCTTTGTCTCCTCTTGATAAATCTTTTTTGCCAGTTCTATATTTCCTTTCTTCACAGCATCAATGATTCTTGACGCAGTTGCATGGAATTTCCTGTGAGGCTCTTCAATCTTTTTGTATGCCTCTTCAAGTTCCTTTGGCGGTTTGTAACTGTAATACCATTCACCCAGCTTGCATTTTGTATGGTCAATCTGCCCTGTAAATTCTTTGCCAAGAAGCATTGTTCCCATAAGCGCCTCTACCCACTTAAAGTGGTCTATTGTCCTTGAGTCAAGAAGTGCCTGTAATTCTGGATACCCCTGAACATCTCTGAGCTGCGTCTTTGTTGTTTCAATGTTTTTCACAAAAAATAAGGCAAGCCCGATTAGGATAACTGTTATTATCGTGATTCCAAGATAAAGCTTCTTTGAAATTGTCATTTACACACCCTCCTTTTTTTATAAAGACTGTTCAAAAACTTGCGATACCTTGAAAACCAAGGATTCACACGGACACTGATTTTCTCGGAAAAAGAGCGGAAGTTAAGGGGACTGTCCCCGCTGCCTCTTAAGCTTAGTCCTGAACACTTTCACCGCCCCTTCGTGCTCTTCCCAGTAATCCCTGAAACTACTCTTGTATTCACTCCATAAATCTGTTACTGTAAGTCCAGTTAAACTTCTTGCCGACATGGGTGTGTCCTCCTTTCCCACTTTGTGGGTTGATTTGTCGATCAATGGAGAATACACCCTGTCTGTTTTTTTACTCAAGAATTTACACAGAAGATTTTACGCTACCATCAACAATTAAATCAATAAAAAAGCATATTTACTCGAAATTTACATCTATTTACTCTGGCTTTACGAAACATTCCATTTTCTGTTATTTTTAAATATGCAGGAAGAAATACTGGAAGAGATAAAAAATGCCATGGGCACAGGATTATTAAGCGACAACTTCGAGTCAGAGATAAACAGATATCTCAACCATATGTCCATAATCCCCTTTTAAAGATTCCTTTAGCCAGGCAATAAGGAGATAGGCTATGGATCAGATTAAAGAAATAAGAGAAATTAACGAGATTGAAGAAATAAAAGACAAACTGAACGAGCTTATAAAAATGCATAAAATAATCTTAAGTAAGATCGACCACATCGCACATGCAATTGACCTCATGAGCAGGCAGGCAAAAAAGAAAGAAGACTAAGGGACAGGGATGTATTTATGCAGTTGTATATTAAGCCTCACAGGCAGCCTGTCTTCTATTATCCATTTAGACAGATCTTCCGGCAAAAGCGTGTCATAGGCTGGTGACATGAGGATTTTGCATTTATTGGTTAATCCGTCTATCAGGCCATAATCCTTTATAAAATTCCTCACCCATTCGTAATCTTCCCTGTCTATAACAACAAACTTTATCTCGTCATCCGGTTTAATATATTTCAGATTCATTAAATCCATTCTCTCAAACATACCGCTTTTGGGAGTCTTAATATCCATTATAATAACTACCCGTTTGTCCACATCCTGTATGTTCTCACTGCCGTTTGTTTCCAGCAAAACAGTAAAGCCATTATCAATAAGTCTTTCCATTAGCGACAGGACATCCTTTTGCAATAAAGGCTCGCCACCTGTGATCTCAACGAGCTTTATCCCATAGCTCTTAACTCTTTCTATAATTTCATCTTCTGACATTTCCCTGCCTTCTTCATAGGCATAGGTTGTATCGCAGTAAACACACCTGAGGTTACAGCCTGTCATCCTTACGAAGACGCAAGGCAGTCCTGCATATGTTGATTCACCCTGTATGCTTGCAAAAATTTCACAAACCTTCATAATTAAAATTCGAAATACGATTCAATAACCTCTCCATTTTTATCCATCACAACCCTTGCAAAAAAACTCTCCCCTGCCATAAACGAATATGCCAGCTCCTTCCATATAACAATGGTTTTACTATTTTCTCTCTTAACCTCGGCATACGGATGTCTGGCGAAATAGAGAAAGTTTTGAACAACTCTGTTTTTCCTGGATTCGAGTATTGCATGGTCGTTATTGTCCATCCGGTATTTATCCTGGATATAGACCCTTTTAGTAAACAAATCCACAAAGCCTGTATCGATCTCGTTTCCGGACCTTGTTATAAACCACCATCTCAGAAAGTCATTCGGCAGGGGATAAACCTTGTAGATATTGGCATCCACCTTCGCTTTCAAAAATTGCTTCGTCTCTTTTTGCAGATATGCCCTGCCCCCTACATATCCTGCAAACAATATTACGGTGCAAATTGCAGCCGCTACTGCCCTTCTTTTGTTTACCTTACCTATGATAATACAAAGCAGCAACCCGACAGTTATATAGGGGTCGATAATAAACGTAAGGTCAAGGGAATATTGATTCCAGTCCAGAGGCGACAATATCCTTGTGCCGTACTGGTTTGTCAAATCCATTAATAGATGTGTACCGTAGGCAATGAAGGAGATGGAATAATAATAGAAAAATCCGCCCTTTTTCCTGAAAATAAAGGCCATAATTGCAGGGAACAGTACGAGGGCAAGGACTCCATGTGTAATGCCGCGATGGTATCTTAAAAAGATGTCAGTCCCCCAGAAGCGGGTTATATAATCGAGGTCAGGAGCAATAGCTGAAAAGATAAGGACGAATAAAGCTGCCTTTCTCTTAAAACCCAGTTGATGTATTACTGCGCCCGAAAGTGCATGTGTGAGCGGATCCATATTTGTTAATCTATCATGTTTTAATAAAAGCGGTCAAAGTGTTACAATTATAGCAATGGACATACACCAGCTAAGGGTTTTTGCATCGGTATTTAAGAACAAGAGCTTCTCAAAGGCATCAGAGGAGCTTTACCTCACGCAGCCAACAGTAAGCGACCATGTCAAATCCCTCGAAGAAGAACTCAATTGCAAGCTGTTCGACAGGCTCGGCAGGACAATTATACCCACAAAAGAGGCAGAGGCATTATACAGTCACGCTATGGAGATTATAGAAAAAACAAATAACATAAAAGATTTCATAGGCCATCTTAAAAAGGAAATTACAGGCGAACTGGTAATCGGTGCAAGCACAATCCCTGGCACATATTTAATGCCTTCCATCATGGCAAAATTCCGGAAAATATATCCGTCCATTTCATTCCAGATACTCATATCGGATTCCAGAGGCATTGTCGAAAAGATTTCAAGGCACGAATTGCTTATTGGAATCGTAGGGGCAAAGCTTGCCAACTCCCAGATAACTTACGTGCCGTTCCTCGAAGATGAACTGATTGTAGTATCATCTCCGGTATTGACTAAAAACAGGCAATTGACATTAAAAGAACTGATGAAGCTGCCTATGGTCCTGCGAGAAGAGGGCTCGGGCACGAGAAGGGAGGCGGAAAAAATACTGGAAGACAAGGGCGTCTCGCTCGAAGACATTAAAGTTGCGGGCATCTTCGGTTCTACGGATGCAATAAAACAGGCTGTAAAGGCAGGCTTGGGGGTTTCCATACTATCGAGGCTTTCTGTAAAGGACGAGCTTAAATATGGAATATTCAAAGAGATAAAGCTATCCGACATCCAGATGAAGCGGAAATTCTATATCGTGACCCACAAAAAAAGAACTCTGCCGGCTGCCTATAACCTGTTTTTGGAACATCTCAATGCCTGAACATATTCCAAATCCATACTATTAAATTAAATCCGCGATCCAGCGATAAGGATAAGTCTCTTTCGTTCAGAAGCTCTGTTTTGACAGTTCTAATGCTCCTTACGCTACAGCCGCAAAACTCGCTATTCACTTCAAAGACCCATACTTATCGCTGGATTTGGTTAAATGTAGACCTATACTTTTTGTCCTTTTCATAGATATTTTCTATTTGACTTATTGATTATCTCTATCTTATTTTTCTTGCTGAGGGGTATGGGGCTGTTAGCTGCCCCGCCTGGTCTGCAAAACCAGAGTCACGGTAAAAGGCAGGTCTCATAAACCTGTTTCTTTGGAAGAAGCCGTGGTGGGTTCGATTCCCACTGCCCCTCTCCACTTCCGCAAAAGATCTTACGATTTTTTGCGGAATTTATAAAAACGATTTGCGTATTACAGGAGGAAGATAATGGAGGGAATACAGCAGGCAAGTATTATGGTTTTATTCAGCGGTTTGATGGTAGGCGTACTCTTCGGTTTTGTGCTGCAAAGAGGCCGTTACTGCATGAATTCGGCATTCAGGGATATTATTTTCGTCAACGACTTTACCCTCTTTCGCTCATATCTGCTCGCCCTTTTAATAGCCATAATAGGCACAAATTTCCTTGAAGATATAGGGTTAATGGGAGGATCCGGCTTAAGGCGCCAGTCATTCAATATAGTTGCAAACATTATAGGCGGCTACATTTTCGGCCTCGGCATTGTAATGGCAGGAGGCTGCGGAAGCGGCATCGTTTACAGAATGGCAGAAGGTTATGTTTCAGCCTTTGTAGCAACCCTCGGCTTTGCATCCTCTCTGATAGCTACAATTCACGGCCCGATTAAACCTGTTATGCAGTTTCTGAAGAGCTTCAAAGTGTCCATAGGAAGCGGTGAAGATGCCATAAGCAATCCTGCTTTGTGGGACTTGTTCGGAGGTCAATCCATGAAATGGATAGCTATTGCAGTAATCGCTGCCATAATCATCCCTGTCGTCCTTAAAGGGAAACCTTTTGCCAAAGGGCCTAAGAAAGGCTACTCGTGGTCACTAACCGGATTATTGCTTGGTTTTATCTTGATATTTGCATTATGGGCATCCAATTATTGGGGAGGACAGACGAGAGGACTTTCTGCTGCGGGGCCGACAGCAGAAGCATTCCTTGCACTGACAATGGGGGACAGCATGTCGAAATTTGATCCCATGTTCGATTTCTGGGGAATATTTAAAGGGACATGGAGCGCATTATATATTTTCGGAATTCCGCTCGGTGCATATCTGAGCGCAAGAGGTCTCGGGGAATTCAAGCTGCAGGCTCCTCCTGCATCGGAAATAACGAGGGTTTTCGGAGGCAGCCTTATAATGGGATTTGGCGCTGCAACAGCAGGAGGTTGCACTGTAGGTCATGCACTGACAGGGATATCGTCATTGGCGCTATCAAGCATTGTTGCAACTATATTCATGGTGCTTGGTAACTGGACAATGGTCTATTTCATGTTCATAAAACCGATGAAAGATTAAGGGGAAAATGAATATGCCTGCTGTAACGCGATGTCCAATCCCTTCCTGAGTGGTTTCAGTTAGAAACCAAAACTGACCATAAAAACAAAAGGGAGGGTTTATGAAGACTTTAAAATTTATGTTAATCTTTGCGTTGTTGATGCTTCCGGTTATAGCGCATGCAAAAGAGGCGCAAACTGTTGAAGAACTGATACAGATGTATGATTCAACGAATTGTAAGGCATGCCATCAAAAGATATATGAGGACTGGGAAAAGTCCCTGCATGCAAGACCTCTTCTGGGGCCAATCGGCAGAACGCTCGCAACATTTAAGGGATATGTGCAGTCACGGGAAACAGAACTGAAGAAGTCAAAAGAGGTTGCAAAGGGCATGAAGGAGTTTTTTAAGCCCTGTGTGGAATGCCATTTCCCGCAACTGATGGATGCATCCGAAGGAGTGGCAAGTCAGATAGCAAAGGCTATTGTTGACAGCAATGAAGATCTTATAAGCAAGCTGCAGATCACATGTGTTGTATGCCACAACAGAAACGCTATAATAAAAAAGTTCAGGGATGGCAATCCAGAAAAGGATGTGGTGTATGGCCCTAAGTTTACCGGGGCGCATAGTGACAAAAAATACACACAGGCAAAGAAAAACGAGATGTTGAGGGATTCTGTCTTCTGCGCACAGTGTCATCAGGGACCCAATGTCCAGAATTATGACGAACCAATGTGGTGCGTCTCTAACTTTGATAGCCATCAGCAATTCTATGTTCCAATGGGAGGGAATGAAAGCTGTCAGGACTGCCACATGAAAAAGGACAATGCAGGACACAGATTTCCGCCCAATTATCAGAATAAGGCAGAGGCTTCCAAGAGACTTGCAGCGTGGATCGATCTCGATGTGACCGCTCATGCATATAAATTCAGGCCTTCTGCAAAAGAGCTAATTCCTATGGCTGTGATTAACACCGAGGTCGTAAGCAGAATAGGGCATAGGTTCCCTGACGGATGTCCTTCTCCAAACAGAGTGACTCTGGACATAGTTGTAAAAACAAAGGACGGCAAAAGAAATCTCTAAAACCACAAAGGTCTACATGCCACAGCACAGTCTTGGTTATGACGATAATACGATGATTTATGCTGCAAACAAAAAGCTCACACAACTTCCGGGTGTGGAAGAGGCAGAATTCCCAATTCACAAAGTTATAAAAGAAGTCAGCCTAAAAAGATAATTCCCTCCTGCCGCGGCCTGCCTATAGGCAGGCCGCGGATAATATGGCAGTATGTTTCCCATTTGATCTGCAAAATCTATTTTCCAAAATCAATAGAAAATATAGACATATTCTATAAATCTACTTTTAATCATGGGAAATAACTATTGGAATTAGTTCCGGCAAAGCTGTTATTTTTCTATATAAAATCATACGAGAGGCAAATATATGAGGCGTTTAAAAGCTGTATCTCTTATTGTTTCTTTGATTTCTATTCTACTGTTTGTCAATCCTTCTTTTGCAAAGGAAAGACATGGAGAGGTCACGGTTCAGGTAAATCTCAATGCCCCAGCAGATGCCAAAAATGTGAGACTCTGGATTCCGTATCCTGTATCTGATGAGCATCAAAACATAGAAGACATACGGGTAAACGGCAATTTCTCCCAGGGTGGTGTTTACAGAGAAGGTGAAAATGGCAGTATGGCACTTTATGCAGAATGGGAGGGCGCCATGAGAGAAAGGACATTAACATATACATTTAAAGTCAAACGAAAAGAGGTTATCAAGAAGGATTTTCCTAAAAAGGAACCTCCATTTTCTAAAGAAGAATTCAGTCAATATCTAAAGGCAACAAGCCTCGGACCAACCACAGGAAAGGTTAAAGAGCTTGCAGAGAAGATAACAAAGGACAAGAAGACAAACCTTGCAAAGGCAAGGGCAATTTATGATTGGATTGTGGACAATATGCATCGCGACCCAAATGTTAAGGGATGCGGCTTTGGTGTAGTGGAGACACTCCTTGAGACGAAAGGTGGGAAGTGTGCCGATATTCATTCTGTCTTTGTTGCCTTATCACGTGCTGCAGGTATTCCTGCAAGAGAAGTCTTCGGTATCAGAATCCCAAAAGGCAAAGAAGGTGACATGACAAAGGCGCAGCACTGCTGGGCAGAATTCTATTTACCTGGATACGGGTGGGTCGTTGTTGACCCGTCAGATGTAAGGAAGGCAATACTTGAGCAGAAGCTCACTATCGAACAAGCAAAACCGTTGAGAGAGTATTACTTTGGCGCCGTCGATGAAAGCAGGATAGCATTCGGAACAGGAAGGGATATTATATTGAATCCTCAACAGAATGGCAGACCCCTTAACTATTTTATGTATCCATATGCAGAGGCCGATGGAAAACCGTTGAATGAGGATTTATTCGGATTCAATATTGGTTATAGGATAAGCTTTAAAGAGCAATAAAGGGGAATAACGATGAAGACATTTATCAAATCGGTTTTGATTCTTTTGGTTATGGTCATTGCTTTTATTACAGGCAATAAGGCATTTGCACTGGATAATCTTCCAACAAAGGAAAATCCTCTATTTATTGACAAGAAGAACAAACAAGTATTGATATACACCGAAATCAATGCAATGCACCTTTATCAGCCTGCTGTCCACTGGGGAGTTGTCTTTAAAGATGGAAGGTTTGGAGACAGGGCTATCTTAAAGGCTTACTGCAACCAGCTCGATTTCCACGATGCATTGATCCAGATAGGTGCAAAGCCAGGCAATAGCCTCACAAAAGAAAGTGCGGGGAAACATGTCGAAGGAGACGAGTTGATTGCCACTGCAATCGTTTCCGGGCAAAGCAAAGAATTGCCATTAAGCGATATTTTTTACGACTCATCGGGCAAGGGTTTTAAGATAAAATTTGGAGGGAACAGGACAGCATCTATGGCAGAAAAGACAGGCTGCATCACATGCCTTGAAAGCTGCTGGATATCTATAACAAGCAATGCCGCATATCCCATGACAAGCCCTTTGCAGAGATTTATTTCTCCAAATTCGCAATTCAGAGGCAAACTGGAAACACTTCCTGCAAAGGAAGGGCATCCTGTGATTCTTATTTACAGATTGGCCAACAAAGGAGAAACACATGCTCATTGATGCGAGAGGCCAAGCCTGTCCGAAGCCTGTTTTAATGGCCGAGGAGGCTTTGTCAAAATTAGAAGAAGGCATCGTGGATGTGCTTGTGGACAACGAGGCATCTGTTGGCAATCTCTCGCGCTTTGCAACAAAAAATGCCTTCTATTCTGAAACAATAAAAGAAGATAATTACTGGAGAGTAAAGATAGTAAAAGGTTATCCTTGCGAAGTGCCGATAAAAGAAGAAGAGAAAGAACCCGAAAAAGACATACTGCTTATAATCGGCTCTGATGTTATGGGCAAAGAAGAGGAACTGGGCAGAATATTGATGAAGGCGTTCTTTGAAACCATGAAGGTTTATAAAGAACTACCGCATACTATATTCTTCTTAAACGCAGGGGTTAAGCTTACTACAGTAAATGAAGAAATATATCCCATTATAAAGGAAATTGCGGATATGGGAGTTGAGATTTATAGCTGCGGCACATGTCTTAAGCATTACAACCTTGAGTCCGAACTAAAAGTTGGGCATAGAGGAACGACAAATCATATTATTGAAGGCTTAAAGGATTTTAAAAAAACTGTATGGATAGGATAAAAAAAACAAAAACGAGGAGGTCTCACATGAAAAAGTATTTTGTCCTGGTAATGGCATTTGTATTCGTATCAACAACATCGGCTTTTGCGGCAAATATGGTAAAACCCGACGTCTTTAAACAATGGCTCGAAAGCAAAAAACCTGTGGTCATTGTGGATATTCAGCCTGCCGATGAGTTTGAGAAGCATCATTTTAAAGGTTCTATTGAAACAAATGCGTTTCCAGCAAAAACAGATGTCGATAAAAAGAAGCTCGATGCTGCTGCAGAAAAAATAAAGGCATCGAAAGATGACGTGGTGATCATTTGCCCCAGAGGAAGAAGCGGAGCTGCAAATACTTATGAATACCTTAAGTCAAAAGGCATTGCCGAGAGCCGTCTTTATATTCTTGAGGGAGGCATTGCCGGATGGCCTTATAAGGGTATGCTCAAAAGCGGAAGGTAAAAAATTAAGGTAAAGGCTTGAAGCTATCTGTAATTATTCCGGCTTTAAATGAAGAAAAAAATATTATGGCTTGCATAGAGTCTGCAAGACAGCTTAATCCGCTTGAGATTATAGTTGTTGACGGCAGAAGCAATGACAAGACAAAAGAGATTGCACAGGAAAGTGGTGCGGTCGTCATACAATCACAAAAGGGAAGAGGCATCCAGATGAACGCGGGTGCCTCTCTTGCAAAAGGTGATTTATTGATGTTTTTGCATGCCGATTCTCATCTGTCATTGCGAGGCGAAGCCAAAACAAGTTTAGTTCAAGACTTGTTACGCATAACATATTACGACCCTCATCATGTTGGCGGTTTTTTTAGGCTTAAATTTGATGAGGACTCAATCTCTACACGGCTTGTGGAGTTGTTTGCAAATCTGAGGGCAAGGCTGTTTTCACTGCCTTACGGAGATCAGGCAATATTTATACGAAGGGATGTTTTTGAAGCGATAGGTGGATTTAATGACTATCCATTTTTAGAAGATTTAGACATGGTTTTAAGGCTTAGAAAGATAGGAAGACTTAAGTGCCTGCCATTTAAAGTAGTCGCATCTTCAAGAAGGCTAAAAAAGGGCTATCCTTTTTCGCCTGTTGTCGTTAGCTTAAGAAATGCATTAATAGCTTTGTTATTTATCGCAGGGGTCAGCCCTTTTAGCCTATTAAGGCTATATAAATAATAAAAGGTAAGGTCAAAAGTTTTATGAAAAAGCACCTTAAAACATGTTGCAATATAAAAGAAACCCTTCCATTTGATGGGGGGAGGGATACACACAAAGTGCCCTCCCCCTTGAGGGGGGAGGGCGAGGGTGGGGGTTAGAAGGTGTTTTGGAGTCTATTAGGGCTGCTCTTTTAACCCCTCACCCTAACCCTCTCCCACAAGGGGAGAGGGGAAATAACTTTTGACAATACGTAATAAAATTCAGGGAGGCACACTATGAAAAGGCTTTCAAGATTAATGTTTGCTGCTTTTATAACTGTTCTTGCATTGTCCGCATACACAATAGCTGCAACAAGCAATGCAAATTATCCTCAAACAGGAGCAATAAAGAGGTTTCTTAATCCGAATTCTCGATTTAAAGGGAAGGCAGAGGTTTTGCCTGAAGATGGGAAACCTGTCATTCTTATATATGCTCCTGTAAAGAAATAACACCTATGGATAAAGAAAAGGCTGTATACGAAAGGTATCAGCAGGCTGCTAAAAAGCCTGAAGAAGTCCTCTGTTGCCCTACAAGCTATAATCCTGAGTATCTGAAGGTCATACCTGATGAGATACTTGAGAAAGATTATGGCTGTGGCGATCCTTCCCAGTATGTGAAAGAAGGAGAGGTGGTGCTTGATCTTGGCTCTGGCGCTGGAAAGCTGTGCTATATAATTTCACAGGTGGTCGGCAGCTCAGGAAGAGCAATAGGCATTGATATGAATGATGAAATGCTTGCACTTGCAAGAAAATATAAAAATATAATCGGCAACAGATTAGGTTATCATAATGTGGATTTCAAAAAGGCAAAGATTCAAAACCTTAAGTTAGACCTTGAGAAGGTCAATGAATACCTTAAAAAACATCCTGTCACCTCTTCCAATGATTTGATAAGGCTTAACGAGTTTATAGAGTATCTTGAAAAGACAGATCCCCTGATTCCAGATAACTCTATAGATGTAGTGGTATCCAACTGTGTGCTTAACCTTGTAAAGCCTGAGGATAGGTCAATGCTATTTTCTGAAATTTACAGAGTACTAAAAAACGGAGGCAGGGCTGTAATAAGCGATATAGTCTCTGATGAGGATGTTCCAGCATACATGCAGAATGATCCTGAGCTATGGTCTGGATGTATTTCTGGTGCATTCCGTGAGGACCTATTCATAAAGACATTTGAGGATGCTGGGTTCTATGGGGTCAATATACTAAAGTATGACAATAGACCGTGGAGAACAGTCGATGGAATTGAATTCAAGTCTATGACAGTAGTTGCCTATAAAGGCAAGGAAGGCCCTTGCATTGATTACAATCAGGCTGTCATTTACAGAGGTCCTTACAGTGAAATAAAAGACGATGACGGACATGTTTTTGAACGGGGCAGACGAATTGCAGTGTGTGAAAAGACCTTTAATATCTTAAAGAGAATACCTTACATGGATGACTTTATATTTATAGAACCCTATGAGAAATTAGAACCAAGGCCATTTCCCTGCGGCAAGGGAGTTATCTACAGACATCCTTCAGAGACGAAGGGAGCTGAACTAAGGATTACAGATAATGACTCAGTGTGCTGTCCTACAGGGCAGTGTGATAGGTTTGAGCCATTTGCATTAAGGTTAAGCAGGACAAAAAAGAGACTCACAAAAGACACCATCAACGCAATTCAGGTAAACATCGGTAATCTTTGCAACCAGTCATGTATTCATTGCCATGTGGAGGCATCTCCAGAAGGCAGGAATGTGATGCCATGGGAAGTAATGGAAAAGATAATAAGCCTCATTAAAAAGAATCAAGGTCTTGTGGTCGATATTACAGGAGGAGCGCCTGAGCTACATCCTAAAATAACTGATTTTATATCCATGTGTTCTAATTACACCGAATCAATTATAATGAGAAGTAATCTTACAGCCCTCCTTCAAAGGTTAGAACTACTCCATATCCTAAAAGACCACAGGGTCACACTAATATGTTCATTGCCAGACATTTCGGATAAAAAGACAGACTACCAGAGGGGGAAAGGGGTCTTTAAGGATTCAATAAAAGCACTGAAGATACTGAATGAGCATGGTTATGGCTATGAATTACCCTTGCATCTTGTGCATAATCCAGCAGGGCCTGTTTTACCAGAAATACAGGAGATAGTCAGTGAAAAATACAAAAGCCACCTTAAGGAAAAGTACGGGATTATTTTAAACAACCTCCTTATATTAAACAACATGCCGATTGGCAGATTTAAAAGACTCTTAGAACGGTCAAATGGCTATAAACAGTATATGGAAACCCTTTATCTAAACTTCAACCCATCAACAATAGATAACCTCATGTGCAGTAACCTCATCAATATTGGATATGATGGCAGGGTCTATGACTGTGATTTTAACAATGCCTTAAATCTGCCCATTGAGCCATCAATCGATGATGACATCTTAGAAAAGGTTTTTGGAAAAGATATCATCATAAGAGATCACTGTTATGGCTGTACTGCCATGAAAGGCTCGGGTTGTTATGGAAGTGTTATTAAATAAATCTCAAGAGTTCATTAATAATTTCTTAGAAAGCTGCACATCCTGCGGAACATGCAGAGAGGCTTGTCCATTTTTAGAAAAATATGGTAGCCCTAATGAAATAATCTCTGAAAGATCCGAGAGTGTCTTTCTGTGCACAAACTGTAGGGCATGTGACTATGTCTGTCCTGTAAATCTGTCACCTTCAACTGCACTGCATTTACTTAAATACGAACTTATAAAAGAAGGCAGGCTGAGTGAAAAAACAAAGACTGCCATACACTCATCCTTGGGCTTTGCAGACAGAGGTCATAGATTTCCATTCTCTTACTATACTAAAACAGACACTGCCTTCTGGCCAGGGTGCTCCCTTTCAAGCACATCACCGGTAGTTGTTAAAAAAATTACAGATGCTTTAGGCAAACACCTTAATAAAAAAGTAGGCCTTGTCCTTGACTGCTGCTTTGACCCTTCATTCCACAATGGAGACCTCGATGCGGTGGAAGCGGCATCGGAAAGAATAAAGGAGCGGTTGAAGAAACATGGAATAAAGCACCTGATTTTAGGCTGCACCAACTGCAAAAAAATATTCTCGCTTTATATGCCGGAAATCAAATCCGAACATATCCTTGAAGCGCTTCCAGATATGACCTCAAAACCAGAACACTCCATAGGCTTACAAAATGTCTATCTTCACCATCCGTGCCCATCATACAGGTTTGACAATATCAGGGAAAATGCAAACATACGCATTGCACAATCTGTAACCGTAACGGCACAGTCATCACGACCACTCTGCTGCGGACTTGGAGGCGCATCACATGCACTATCAGAAGAACTATCAGAACAATTCACAGAGAAGGTTATGGAAGATGCTAAGGGAAATCCTGTTGTCACCTACTGCATGGGATGCAAGAACAGATACCTTAAGAACGGCAAAGAGGCATACCATATACTTGAGCTTATAACAGATGCAAAACCTCTAAAACAGCCTGTTTCCTCAGGCCAAAAATGGCTTAATAGATTGCTTCTCGCTATGGAACAACGACTGAAAACCAAAAAGTTCCTCCTCGGCACAGCAGTGATCATGGCAATAATTATTTCCACGTATCTCAGAAAATCCGGATATATTTCACCTGAATCTTTGTTCGGTTTCATCCAGCAATACAATGTTCTGGCGCCGGCATTGTTCATCCTTATTTATGCTGTCGGCCCCAGCATATTTATTCCCAGTCTGCCGCTGACTCTTGGAGCAGGCTTTCTCTGGGGACCGTTTTGGGGCGTTGTATTTTCTATAACAGGAGCGACTCTCGGCGCATCAGTTGCGTTTCTGATAGCCCGCTATATCTTAGGCGATGCTATAAAGGAAAAATTCAGCTACTCAAGATGGCATATTCTCAAAGAAAAGGTTGAACAGCATGGATGGAAGGCAGTTGCATTTACACGAATTGTCCCGATATTCCCTTATCCTGTCCTCAATTATCTTTTTGGCATCACTCCCATACCATTCTTTCACTATTTATGGAGCACATTTGCCTTTATGCTGCCTGCATGCATAGCATATGTAGCGTTCGGAAGCTCGATGGGAGAGTTAATTCTCAAAGGTAATATAAAAGGCATCATAACAGGTATTTTGATAGCCTCGGTTGCAATGATACTGCCAGTTGCCTTCAAACCAATGTTAAAGAAGGTATTGCCCAGCAAGAATGAATAACAAATCCGCACTCGGCATTCTTTTCAGAATCCCTGAATACGGTAAGGTCAAAAAGCGGCTTGCCGCACAAATAGGGACAGAAGATGCGCTCTCGGTATACGCAGCCATGCTTTATGAGACGATAGAGAGTGTCTCAAAACTCACGGATATAGACATCTATGGTTTTTACCAAGGTCTGGCATCAACACAGCATAGCTTACTTAAAAAATTTCAATCAATGCCGCAGAAAGGAAAAGACCTCGGAGAAAGGATGCTTAACGCTGTCCAATGGCTTTTTGAAAAAGGATACAACAAGGTCGTTTTAATCGGCGCAGATTCTCCTGACCTGCCCGCCCGCTATATCGAAGATGCTTTTTTAAAATTAAACTACTATGAACTCGTAATAGGTCCTGCAGTGGATGGAGGCTATTATCTCATAGGCATGAACATGCCTTTAGGCATCATCTTTAAAGGAATAAAATGGGGCAGTAACAGCGTCTTGAAAGATACTATCTCCATTGCAAACAATGAAGGTATCAGATATTTTTTGCTTCCTCAATGGTATGACATAGATGACATTGAAAGTCTAAGACAGTGGAAGAATCAACAATTCTCTAATTCTTTCTTGCCATAAGGGGAGAGCATTCTCAGTTCCTTTATTATGGCCGGCATAATCTCGATAACTTTATCTATTTCTTCTTCCGTATTGTATCGGCTAAGTGAGAATCTTATGGAGCCGTGTATGGCATTGAAGGGTATTCCCATTGCCCTGAGAACATGGCTCGGTTCGAGAGAACCGGAGGTACAGGCTGATCCTGATGAAGCGCATATGCCATATTCATCGAGTCTCAGGAGTATGGCCTCACCCTCAATATACCTGAAACTCATATTTGTTGTATTGGGAAGACGATTTATAGTATCACCATTTATCTGTGAATCTGGACATAAATCAAGCAATGCCTTTTCAAGTTTATCCCTGAGACTGCATAAATAGCCTGCCTCTTTATGCAGATGTTCTTTAGCGAGTTCGCATGCCTTTCCAAGACCAATTATTGACGCTACATTTTCTGTGCCTGCCCTCCTTCCATGCTCCTGATGTCCGCCGATTATGTATGGATAAAACCGTGTGCCTTTCCTTACATAAAGCGCACCCACCCCTTTCGGCGCATGCAGCTTGTGCCCTGAAAGTGATAGCATATCAACCGGCAGTTCTTTGACATTAATTGGTATCTTTCCTACTGCCTGAACTGCATCTGTATGGAAAACTATTTTTCTTTCCCTTAAAATTTCTCCTATCTCCTTTATTGGGAAGATAACCCCTGTTTCGTTATTCGCATACATTATTGAAACCATGGCTGTATCATCATCCACTGCCTTGAGAAACGCATCCATATCAAACCTTCCCAGTTTATCTACAGGAAGAAATGTAACCCTGAAGCCCTTTCTTGCTAAGTGCTTGCAGAAATTAAGGACAGCAGGGTGCTCAACCCTCGTTGTGATGACATGCCTCTTTTGAGGATAAGATTCTATTGCGCTCATTATTGCGGTGTTGTCGCTTTCTGTGCCGCAGCTTGTGAAAATTATCTCTTCAGGCTCTGCATTAATAAGGACTGCAACCTTTGCCCGCGCATCTTCTATCTTTCTGTGGAGGTGTCCTCCAAAGGTGTGCATACTGGATGGATTGCCGTAAAAATCCTTGAGATAGGGAAGCATCTCATTTAGCACCTCCGGGGCAATCGGCGTAGTTGCATTATTGTCAAAATATATCGGCTTCATCACTCCATCACTCTATTACTGCCTAAATTGAGCAATTCTAATCCCAAAATATATGTCAGGTGCGGCGAAAAGAGGGAGTCTTTGAGCAGTGCCTGACATATATAAAATCGCTCAACATAGATTTAACCTACCTCCACAACTATATTCTCATCAACAAGCTCCCTTAACTTTTCCTGAATATTATTCACCGTAACACCGCCCATTGGGCATTCAACACACATTGCCCTCAGGGCAATAATAACCCTGTTGCCATCGATGTCTATAAGCTCAAGATCCCCGCCGTCAGCCTGAAGCCTCGGTCTTATCTCTTTTTCTATAACGTCCTGAATTAATGCTATCTTCTGGAGGTTGGTAAGTCTCTTTTTAATCTTTGGCATTTCAGGCACTTTTATTGCCCATATATCCTTTAATATCTCCTCTATCCTCTGTATGCACGAGCCGCATCCGCCGCCTGCCTTTGTGTAGTTGGTTATCTCCTCGACAGTGGTAAGGTGGTTTTCTATGGCAACCCTCCTTATCTTATCTTCGGTGACTTCAAAGCATTGGCAGACGAGCTTCTCCTTTTCCTCAAGCAGTTTCCCTTCACCCCTGTAATTGGCAATTGCAGCCTCAAGGGCCTCCCTGCACATGACAGAGCAGTGCATCTTCTCTTTTGGAACTCCTCCAATGTATTCTGCAACATCTTTATTGGTAATCTTAAGGGCTTCATCTACAGTTTTGCCCTTTATGATTTCCGTAAGGGCTGATGGGTGGCTATAGCAGAGGCACAGCCAAAGGTCTGGAACTTTGCATCTATGATCCTGTTCGTCTCCTTATCGATCTTGAGGGTCAGCTTTAGGGCATCTCCGCATATCATGCTGCCGACTTCACCGACAGCATCGGGATTCTCTATTTCTCCGACATTCTTCGGATGGCGGAAGAGCTCTTTTAGTTTCTCTGTATACTCCCACATATCTTCTTTTTACCAGAGATTCAAAACCTTGTCAATTCCATAGAAATGTATGTCGAGTGTGCTGAAAAAGAAGCATGCTCGGCATACATCATTACGGATTATGGTCAAATCATTTTCCTATTTTATAACACGTCTGCGCATGAGCCTGAATGGATATGGGGCGATAATCATGACCACAATCAATATCCATGCAATGTCAGCAGCCGGTAATATCCCTGACGAGAGCGACCTGCAGACATTGACAAGGTGATAGAGAGGGGTGAAGAAGGCTATCTTTGAAATGACAGGAGGCAGGGTATTTAAGGGGAAAAATATCCCTGAAAAAAAGGAACATGGGTGTCATGAAAAGGGTGTAGAAGTAATTGAATGAATCTATCCCCGGCACGATTGCTGCGAATATCATGGATATTTCGGCAAAAATGAGCCCGCTTATGAAAAGAATCGGTATCGCGAGCATTATCAGTGGAGAATCCACGAGTCCGAAGGATATCAGTAAATAGGGACAGCGACCATTTAAAGTTGAGATCAGAATCAGAAAACGGGCGCTGTCCCTAATAAACCTGATCGTCCGAAAACGAATGCTCGCCGTCTCTGTCTGTAATGACCGAGGAAGAATTCAACAGGGTTTTAGAGGAGGCAAAGAAAGACCCTTTTTTTCTTTTGAGCAAACCAAATACAGATTTGCTGAGAAGGCTCAGCATATATTTGGAAAACCGGCAGTAGGGCTTACAGACGGGCAGTGGCTTTACATTTTGCTGATGGAGTCGTCTTTTAACGAGAGCGAGAGTAAAGTCTATAAAGTGCGGAAGAGGGGATAATTTTGATGAGAAGAAATGCTATAGCCAAAGGACTGATAAAGACACAGAGGGCAAGGAGGTTATTGCCTTCATAGGCATAAGAGCCTGCGATGAGAGTCGTGAAAAACATGATAGCAAGGAATGAGGATTTTATAAAGCTGCGGAGGTTTTTGAACGCTCCAATGCCCCATAGAAAAAAGATATACAGCGTAAGTATCAAGTCCCATTTCTCCATAAACTTAGTATATAACGGAGGCTAAGGGTTGTCAAACTCCAACATGAATCTATTTATCCGTCTCGGTCTCACCGGCATGGAAAAAGCCGAGGCCGGACTGAAACGATTTGTGAATGCGGGCAGCCAGCAGGCCAGGAAACTCGCTCTATCATGGGCAGACTGCGGCAAGCAAATGTCCGATGTTGGATCGCTCATGAAAAAAAACGGCCGCATTCGTCGGAGGCGGAGCTATCCTTTCATCAATAAGTAAATAGGGACAGCGACCATTTAAAGTTGAGATCAGAATCAGAAAACGGGCGCTGTCCCTAATAAACCTGAATGTCCCCAAAATAAAAAGGTGGCTGAGGTCATGCATGACCTCAGCCACCTGTGACGCTATTT
>NZ_DAIOFX010000036.1:12813-19024 GCF_036745535.1 Dissulfurispira sp. | reverse complement strand
ATATAAATGGTGATTTCAAGGAAGATGTAAAAGTCTTCCTTTTAAATATTTAATGTTTGTCCTGCGAATTGGATTACGGGCTTGTTTGATGTGCTGTGCAACGCATTGAATAATTTTAAGCATAGTAATGACGATGATAAAAACGATGCCTAAGATGATAAGACCTGTAATGGCAATGCCCAGCATGGCGACAAATATATACGCAACTACGATAACCAGCGTAGGCGCTATGAGATAGGCAATGATAAAAGGTAACCAGTTCATGCTTAATTTATACAATGTCAATCAGAGTAAAGGAATAAAATTTATGGATTACGCGGTTCCCGTTGACACTGCGTATGCTAATACCACATAAGCGTCTCATAATACGGCGTTGGAACGGTTACGGTTATATACCCCCTCCATGGACACCTTTCTATCCCTTCGCCGTTTTTCATTATATCCATAGAAAAATGGATTTCGTCATTCTCATGTGCCTTTATGTCGGCAAACGGTATCTCTATTTCAAATATCTCCTTTGCTGCCACATTCTCGATGGTCTTCACCAATATCCACTCCTCGAATACCCTTTCGTGGACTGTTGCATTAAGAGTATTTTCCTGCAAATCACAGGTTATTCTGAATGTAAAGGGGTGTACGATATTTATCTGCAGGATAATGGGCTCACGTGTTTCTGAAAACGGCATTGCCGGATCGATCCTTAAGTAAATGTTGTCTTTGTTGAAGCCGTAATAAAGCGCGGAGACAAAACTCTCGGATTTGTGCATGCTTCCGCCAGACCGTTTTACATCAACATAAGCACCCTGGTACCATTCAAAGTAGCTTGTGACAAAGCCGTCAATTTTTGGATATATAAAGCCCCTTGCCTGTGTAACGGGCTCGATGCTCCTGTCCTCCAGCAGTATGGGTACATAAAGATGGGGTGGGATGTCTTTGCCCATTACTTTATAGACCTGCATGAGATGGTTCCTGAAGAGCTCGTCAAAATCCTCCTGTGTTTCTGTTGTGTGCTCGTCCCCATACCACCAGTTCCAGTCGCTTCCTTCTGCTGCATAAATGGCATTCCATGCCTCGGTGATGTCCCTGTCGGGATTGGCCTTTGCAAATGCCCCAAGGTCTTCCCTTGTCTGAGCAAGATAGTCCCATGCAAGGTTATCCTCTTCATGGCCTATCCATATCCCGAAATTGGCATTAATCCACGAGCCTGAATGAAGTCTGTGGAGCGGCTCGCCCGGGTCGTGTTCTTTTATAAATTCCGAGACGGTTACGGTCTTGAACCTGCTGTCGTTGCTCAATGCATGATACAGTCCTCTCAGGAAATCGTGTCCATCGTTTTTGTAGTATTCCCATGCATTTTCGCCATCTAAGATTATAGGGACTAAGTATGCCCTGTCCTTTGGCAGTGTGTTTCTTATCTGTATGAGCTTGCCCATGAAGTCATCCACAGCCTTTTCAGGCTTCCATCCTGAATATACAAAGCCTATCAGGTCCGATAGTTTGTGGTCTCTGAATATCATGGAGACATTGTTGAATTGATATGGCCTGTATAGACTTGTTGCATCGGTAAGATAGCCCTCGGGGCTTCTCAGAGGTTTTTGAAGCGATCTCGCCAGGATCTCTTCATCGGTTGCGATCCATTTAATCCCTTCGGCATGCATGGCCTTAACTACATCTTCGCTCACAGATCCCTCTGAAGGCCACATGCCTGACGGCCTGTATCCAAATATCTTTTCGAAGTAATCCAGTGCCATCCTGATCTGTTTTACAGCGTCCTCAGGATAACTGTATCTCTTTTTCGGCAATCTTACACCGGGCATTGCTATCTTTGCAGAGTCGGTATCCCATAATAAAGGGAGTATCGGATGGTAGAAAGGCGTTACAGATAGTTCTATCTGTCCGCTCTGGCTCATTTTTTTATATTCAGGGATTATCCCTTTTAATATCTCGAACTGTTTTTTTATTACGAGTTGTTTGTCTTCTTCTGTAAAGCCCCTTTCTTTTTGTATAAGCCTTTTCATGGTTGGGTCATTATCCCTGAACATGGGGTCGATCCAGCTCAGATTGAAGAGCACCTGAAGATCCCTTACATCATAATCTGTGAAATATCTGGATACCCTTACAATATCTCCCTTTGTGAAGCGGAATCCCCTCTTTACGAGCAGTTCATAATATCTGGGGAAGGTTTTTATCATATTGTCCCAGTTTGCGAGGAAGAAGTTTTCTATGACGAACAGCCTTTCGGATTCCGTCATGTCAGAGGGATTTTTCAGCGTTAATTCGAGGTACCTGTCGGTTGCATTGTTTTCTATATAATCCCTCAACTGCTCGATCAAGGAAGGAACTACATTGAATGTCTGGCGGATGTTCGGGAATTCCTCGAGGATTTTCACCATGTCCAGATAATCCTTGGTTCCGTGCAGCCTTACCCACGGCAGCCGGTAAATCCCTGTAAAAGGGTCTTTGTAATAGGGCTGGTGCATGTGCCAGAGAAAGGCAATGTAAAGGGGGCTATCCATTATTAATTCTTTTTGGCATCATCCTGGAATTGAAAGATATATTCGTCGGGTTTTGCCAATCCGAATTCTTCCCTCGCGTGTTTTTCTATATAATAGGGGTCTTCTTTTAGTGCGTTTATCTGCGCCTGCAGTATCTTGTTCTCTTTTTCCAATATGGTTATTTCTGTCTCCAAGCTATTTTTTGTCTTTTTGAGTGTGAGATATTTTATGAAACCCATGTTTCCAAGAAGGAGAGATGTACTTGTATAGAGAAGTGCGAGTATAATTACGGTGAAAAATATTACATTGCGCTTTTTTCTTTCGACCGTAACCTGTTGTCTGAGGTTTCGGGGTTGTATTCTGCCTCTCATGGTTTAATTATCGGCTAAATGGGCAAATAAGTAAATGGGTGAATGACCATCTGCTCATTTTCCCAAATTGTAAAACGCTTCTTTGCCTCTGAAAACTGCAGCTTCTCCCAATTCTTCCTCTATCTTTAAAAGCCTGTTGTATTTTGCTATCCTTTCGCTCCTTGAGAGCGAGCCTGTCTTTATGAAGCCTGTATTGCAGGCAACTGCCAAATCGGCAATGGTCGTATCCTCTGTTTCACCTGACCTGTGGGATATTACTGCAGTGTAACCCGCCCTTTTTGCCATTTCAATGGCGTCGAGGGTTTCTGTGACAGTGCCTATCTGGTTTAGTTTTATGAGTATAGAATTGGCAATTCCTTTTTCTATACCCTGCTTTAATATCTTTGTATTCGTTACAAACAGGTCATCGCCCACGAGCTGCACTTTGCTGCCAATCCTTTCTGTGAGGAGCTTCCATCCGTTCCAGTCATTTTCCGCTGCCCCGTCTTCGATTGACATGATGGGATATTTCTTTGCCAGTCTTTCGTAATAATCAACAATCTCATGGGATGTTATCTTTTTGCCCTCAAAGTTATATCTGTCTTTCTCGTAAAATTCGGATGATGCCACATCGAGGGCAAGTAATACATCCTTTCCGGGTTTGTATCCGCTCTCTGTGATTGCCTGCATGATTATGGATATTGCCTCTTCATTGGTATCGAGGTTCGGAGCAAAGCCTCCTTCGTCACCAACAGCGGTATTCAATTTTTTCTTTTTAAGGATGGATTTAAGGGTGTGGAATATCTCTGCTCCGGCACGCAGTGCCGATGCAAAGTCCTTAAAGCCTGCAGGCATTATCATGAATTCCTGAATGTCGAGGTTATTGTCAGCGTGTGCGCCGCCGTTCATAATGTTCATCATAGGCACAGGGAGTTCTTTTGCATTACATCCGCCTATATATCTGTAAAGTGGAAGCCCCAATTCGTTGGCGGATGCATGGCAGACTGCCATGGATACGCCCAATATGGCATTTGCACCAAGCTTGCTCTTATTCTCTGTACCGTCAAGCTCTATCATTGTATTGTCTATGAGTGCCTGATCCTGTGATTCAAGCCCCCTTAGCCTCGGTGCTATCTCTTCCATTATATTTTTAATTGCAGTTAATACCCCTTTCCCGTGAAACCTCTTTTTATTCCCGTCTCTCAGTTCCAGCGCCTCTCTTTCACCTGTTGATGCGCCTGAAGGGACAATTGCCCTTCCTGTAGCTCCGCTGTCAAGCAGCACATCGACCTCCACTGTCGGATTGCCTCTGGAATCTATTACCTCTCTTGCATATATGTCTATAATCTCACTCATTTCCCCTCCTATTTCTTCGGTGCATGTATTGCCTCTCCGTGCACATCCTCTGCAGCCTCCATCAGGCCTTCTGCAAGTGTGGGATGGGCATGGATCATATCGGCGACCTCTTTTACAGTAAGTCCTGCCTTTATTGCCAGTGCCCCTTCATGAACAAGGTCCGATGCATGCGGGCCTATTATATGAACGCCAATGACTTTATCGGTATCGGCGTCGGCAACAATCTTTATCATGCCTGCAATCTCTCCCATTGCGTGTGCCTTTCCAAGTGCCCTGAACTGGAAGTGCCCTGTCTTTATGTTTATCCCTTTATCCTTAGCCTGATGCTCTCTAAGACCAACAGAGCCTATTTCAGGGGATGTGAATATGGCTGCAGGAACGACAGAGGAGTCATATCTCTTTTCTTTTCCGCAGGCATTGCTGGCAGCCACTATGCCCTGTTTTGATGCTGTATGGGCGAGGAGTATTCCTCCTGTTACATCGCCTATTGCGTATATGCCTTCTATGTTTGTCTCCATTTTTTCGTTGACCAGTATTTCTCCCCTTGCTCCCTTTTTTATCCCCACTGCTTCGAGCCCTATATTCTCTGTATTGAGTGCCCTGCCTATGGATACGAGGAGTTTCTCTGCCACGAGTTCTTTTCCGTCTGCAAGGTAGACATGGATGCCGCCGTTTTCTTCGGCTTTGTGGCCTTCCACTTTCTCCACCTTCACTCCTGTCATGAGTTTTATCTTTTTCTTTTTGAGTTCCTTCTCGATGATTTCCGATATTTCGGGGTCTTCTGTGGAAACAGCCCTCGGCATCATTTCGACCATTGTGACCTCTGTGCCGAGTTCCTTGAATATGCATGCGAATTCGCAGCCTATAACTCCAGCGCCTATTATTATCAGGCTCTTCGGTATGGATTTTATATTTAAGGCATCATCGCTGGACAAGATGTGTTCGCCGTCAAAGGGGAATATGGGAATCTGTGCAGGTCTTGAGCCTGTGGCTACGATTATTTTGTCTGTCTCTATTATTTCGGTGGTATTGTCTTTTTTCTGGACTTCAACCTTTTCAGGGGTAAGTATCATCCCCCTTCCTTCGATGAGATTTACTCCCCAGCTTTTGAATAAAGAACGAATGCCCTTTACCTGTGTTGAGACGACCTTGTTTTTCCTCTCCATTATCTTGGAGAGGTTAGGATTAATATCTCCTGTAACCTCTATTCCGAATTCCTCGAGGTTTTTAGCCTTATGAAGTGCTTCCGATGATGCCACAAGCGCCTTGGTAGGAATACACCCCCTGTTAAGGCACGTGCCTCCAACTTCGGTGTCTTCTATTACCGTTACCTGTGCGCCGAGCTGCGCTGCCTTTAATGCTGCTACATATCCCCCGGGTCCTGCACCTATTATTGTTAACTTCATTTTGCTTCCTCTTCTATATATCTCTCGTAGTCTCCTGCATCCATGAGATCGTCGACCTCTGATTCGTTGTCCATTTCTATTACTGCTATCCATCCCTTTCCATACGGGTCTTCATTGATTATCTCAGGAGAGTCTGCAAGCTTTTCATTGACCTCGATTATGGTTCCGCTTACAGGTGCTATGACTGCCGATGTTGCCTTTGTGGACTCGATCTCTGACATCTCGGTGTTTGCTTCTACTGTTGTATCAACTTCGGGAAGGTCAATGTACACGATGTCTCCCAGCGCATCCTGTGCGTAGTCTGTTATTCCCACAGTTGCCTTCTTGCCTGATGCCTTTACCCATGTGTGTTCCTTGTGATATTTGATGTTGTCTGGATTCATGCTCTCCTCCTTTAAGGTGTGGGGAAGATTTCATTTCCCCCACGAGCCCCCTTTAATTTTTTAATAAGGACAAAGCCCTTCAGTGTGAATTTTCTAACATAGTTTTTGTTCTTTGTCAAGCAAGTTTTTGGCTGCCAATAATTAGAACATAATTTAATCGGTCTCGGCAAGTCAGGCGGAAGTATGTTATCATAGATTTCATGCAGATGGCTAAAAATATA
>NZ_DAIOFX010000036.1:4274-12713 GCF_036745535.1 Dissulfurispira sp. | reverse complement strand
GCAAGTCAGGCGGAAGTATGTTATCATAGATTTCATGCAGATGGCTAAAAATATAGCAATCCTCTATCTGAAGATGATAAAGATCTCCCACTCCGTATTTGCCCTTCCATTTGCATTCACCGGCGCTATACTGGCTGCATCAGGGATTCCGTCTCTGAAACAGATGTTCTGGATTGCGGTTGCAATGGTTGGCGCACGGTCAGGTGCAATGGGATTGAACAGGATAATCGACAGAAATATCGATGCGGCAAATCCGAGGACAGCAAACAGGGAAATACCTTCGGGAAAGATAAAGGTGAGGGATGCGGTTATTTTTACCTTTATATCCCTCGCCGTATTTGTTTTTGCTGCATATAGTCTCAATCCGCTTTGTTTGAAACTCTCTCCCATTGCAATTGCAGTTTTAGTCCTCTATTCCTACACAAAGAGATTTACATGGATGGCACATTTTGTTCTCGGCATTGCCATATCTGCAGCGCCTCTCGGTGCATGGATTGCCATAAGGGGAACCTTTGATTGGGAGATAGTGCCCCTTAGCATTGCAGTGGTATTCTGGCTTGCAGGCTTCGATGTGCTCTATGCGCTTCAGGATATGGAGTTTGACAGAAGCCACGGACTCCACTCCATCCCTCAGAGGTTTGGAATAAAGAGATCGTTAATCCTTTCGAGAATTTTCCACTCTGTTACATGGTCATTGCTTGCTATAAACGGCATTATCTTTAATTTGAATTTTGTATACTGGACAGGCGTGTTTCTGGTCGCAGGGCTGCTGATTTATGAGCATTCCCTTGTAAAGTCCCATGACCTGAGCAAATTGAATATGGCGTTTTTCAATATGAACGGCTATATAAGCATTGCGGTTTTTGTTTTTACATTGGTAGCACTGAATATCTAATTGAATTACACGAAGTATAGCAGCAGGTGTGCATCAAAGACTTTACAAAGTCGTAGTTCTTTGTGCATACCAAAAGACTGTTAACGCTTTTACCTAAATAGATAGCAATGTAGTAGGTGACGGATTCAAGATGATGTTTTATGATATCCCGAAGTGTAAAGTCTTTTCAGCACACCTGCTGCCATATGCTAATCAGTACTTGCGTAATATGGGTTCAGGGAGGTTGTTTTTAGATGCAAACAGTTGATCATATTATCTGCGGCGACTATGTTCTCACGATGAATGAGAAGATGGATTTGATTAGAGACGGCGCTGTTGCCGTTAAGGATGCAAAAATCGTCGATGTCGATATTTCCGAAAATATTCTGAAGAAATATTCTTCGGAGAAAATCATCGAAGGCAAGGGGAGGGCGGTATTGCCCGGATTGATAAATACACACACACACGCAGCGATGGTCTATTTCAGGGGGCTTGCGGATGACATGTCTTTAAAAGATTGGCTCGAAAACCATATCTGGCCTGCCGAGAACAAATGGCTCAGCCATGAATTTGTTTTTGATGCAACAGAGCTCGCATGTCTTGAGATGCTCAAGGCAGGAGTCACAACCTATAACGATATGTATTTCTTTGGGAACAGCGTTGCCGCTGCATCAAAAAAGATGGGGATGAGGGCTGTGATAGGAGCGGGCATTGTCGATTTTCCAACAAAGACCGGAAATTCTGCGGATGATTATATAAGTAATGCCGAAAGATTCATAGATGACTGGAAAGGTGATGGTCTTATTATTCCATGTATTGCCCCCCATTCCGCATACACATGCAGTCCCGATACATTGAAAAAGGTAAGAGCAGCGGCTGAAAGGCTGAATGTTTTAGTAAGCATACATATATCGGAAACAGAATGGGAGGTTGATGAGATCAAACTGCTTTACGGCAAAAGGCCTGTTGAGCATCTCGATGCCGCAGGTTTCCTGAATGAGAGGGTAGTTGCTGCACACTGTGTCTGGGTTGAAGATAATGAAATAGAGATGCTTGCAGATCGTAAGGTCGGCATATCCCACTGCATGGAGAGCAATCTGAAGTTGGCTTCGGGATTTGCGCCTGTTGTTACGATGCTTACGGCAGGAGTAAAGGTCACATTCGGGACAGACGGGGCTGCAAGCAATAATGATCTGAATATTTTGAGCGAGATGTCAACCACTGCAAAGGTTCATAAGGCTATTTCAGGCGATCCGACTGTTCTGAATTCGAAGACTGTCCTTACCATGGCAACACGATGGGGTGCAGAAGTGTTGGGACTTGGAGACAGGATCGGGAGCATCGAGAAAGGCAAACTGGCCGATATCATAACGGTTGATTTAAAAAAGCCTCATCTTACGCCCATGTACGATGTTTATTCCCATATTGTTTATGCAGCAATGGCATCCGACGTGGAAACGGTTATGGTGAACGGAAGAGTGCTTGTTAATAATGGAATGTTTGTTGCTGCCGATGAAGAAGAAATACTGCAGAAGGCATCGGAATGGGGAAGAAAAATAACATTATGGAGTAATGGAGTAATGGAGTAATGGAGTGGTTATTCAATCACCCACACCGAGCAGTTCTTTGCATCATGGATAATCTTGCTCGATGTGCTGCCGAACAGGAACTCCTCTTTTTTTGATATTCCCCGACGGCCTACAACAGCAGTGCATGCCTTAAGCTTATTTAATTCATCGAGTATGCATTCTGCAACCGACGGACAATCTTTAATGATTAATTTCACAGATGCCTTGTCTTCGCTGAATCCCGATTGAATGAGTATCCGACGGTAATTTTCGAGCATTTTCTCGGCTTTATGCCTGTGTTCTTCGATCCACTTAAGACGTTCTTCGGGGGTTTTGAAATAGTCCTCCGGAGGTTCGGGAATGATATTAAGCAGCGTTACACGAAACCCAGGAAAGCCTCCAAGAAAATCGGCAACATAAAGGACAGCCCTCTTTGCATTCTCGGACTCATCAACTGCAATGAGTATATGTCTGTCTTTTAGATCCATATTCTTTAATTATCACATTTTAAGGCTTTAAACAATAATTACCAATATCTGATTCTGCCGGTATCTATGTGCACAAATTCAGGATAATGTCCTACACCGCCTGCTCCGAATGACTTTGCGATTCGGAAGAGTTCGTAATTTCCGACACCCGGTATTTCAAAGTCTATTGCAACGCCCTGAAGATGGAGGCTGTTTTTGCTGACCCTCCTTCCGAGGCTCCTCAGGTATTCATTATATTCAAGGGAACGATACCCTGAGATAATCTTTATCTGCTTGCCATTTCCAAAGATACTCTGTATATCGCAGAGGAGATCCAGAAGTCTTACATCAATTGCCCTGACTTCATTGGTATAATGACATCTTAAGAAATGGTTTATCCTGTCCAGTGCATCACTGTCATAAACACCGAAACCATGATATTTGATATTTATGCTCTCGCCTGTGTGGGTGTTGTACATATTGAGAGTTTTCTCAGGAGCAGTTTTTTTGAGATGCCATGGCATTTTTTAAGGGATGGACTGCTGCAATGCCTGCGGCCACAGCCTTTAAAAAATTCCTTCTTGAAATCATGTGTAACATCCTCCTTTCATAGAGACTGCAACTTTGACAGGGTATATATTAACTCTCCATAGGTGTTTATCTCAACCTTCCGGTGCATGGCCAATGATCTTCAATTTCGGCCCATCTTTCAGTAAATGAAATTTTTTATCATCCTTGAGAGGTGAGATGACCCATTCAAAGAGGGTCTTTGCATCCTCAAGTGCAGGATCCTTTGGATACTTATAATATTTTTTCTGCATTTCTTCATCATAAAGCCCAATACAACCATGGGATGCAGGATAACCGGGGATATCGCGGCCATGAATCCAGTAAGCGACTCCGCTCTTGCTTATATGAAATCTGAGGCCGTAATGCATGGGGTAGGGGGTATCGGTTTTTTCAATAAAGTATAGAGATGACTTGTGGCGGCTGTTAAACGCAGTGATTCTGAATTCTCCGGAGGGCGTTTCGTTCCCCTTTTCGCCTGTTGCAACCGGTACGGAAAATACCAGCCTGCCGTATTCGTAAGCCCCCAGAAACTGCTCCGATAGATCGATCAAAATAAATTTTGCTTCCGATTCAGCAGGTTCATAATATTCTGGCATTGGCGTAAAATTTTCAATCTCCTCAAGGCGTTTAGGCGCTTTTATGGAGACACCAGGATATGCATGACGCCTGTCTATTCTATTAAACCTGGCCACGTCTATCCACCTATCACCGAAAAGATTTTCAAGGGTCTCGCCTTTGCGCAAGCGTCTGCATTCCCACTCCACGTTTGCATCGCTGGGGTATTTTATTTTACAAGGGGATGGAACTCGCTTGGCCCAGGCGCCTTCAGGATAGCCGATTATTAAAAGTAAAATGAGGAATAGGAATAAAAATGCGCAGGATTGATATTGGATAATCCACATCCTGAACTTTCTGAATCCAATGCTGTATAAAACCTGTTCCGGGATAACCGATGTCATTACGCCATCTCGAATGGATACCAAAATTATAAAAAAGGATACCACCGGGTAAGAAAAATCGCAAGGAGATAAGGGAATTTTACAAGCAGAATCATCGGTACATATTTTTGAGATTATATGATAATATTTCTGTAGATAATGATTATGAATAACGAGCTACCCATCATAAAATCAGGCAAAATACTTATCTACAGGCTTTACGATGTAGCATATGAGATCGACCTTCTGAAGGTAGAAGAGAAACTCAAGAAAGAGGCCAAGAGGCTCAGGATAGAGAGAAAGCCCTTCAGTAAGGCATTCGAGTTTGCAAACCCGCCGGTGTCATTTCAGATCAAGGGCATTGAAAAGGAAATCAATGGCAAGAGGTTGGACATCAATGTTTACAGCAAAGCCTATGATTATGGGGTGATGAGTATAATCCTCGAAATTCCAGTCCCAGACATGGATATCCAATCTCTTGAAGGATTGGCCCTGTCGCTTGAAGATAGCGAAGATATTAATATTGAATGCAGAAGACAGCTCGATCAGGTTACCACGATTTTGAGGGACTCTTTTTCCGGTTTTAATATAAGCCGTTTTGAGGAGGACTATACAATCTTTTATATCGACTCGTTTTGCCCTGAGATGGGTTTTGACGAGTTTCTGGGCAGTTATGATATTCCAAGACTATTGCTATATGAAGAAAAGTCTCTGGATAGCCGCATTAAAGACGAATTAATATCATTGAGATTTTCTTATTATAAAAACGATGGGGTTGTTTTAAATTGGGATAACGCCTTTATCATCGAGCCTTCCGGGAGTATGGAAATACCGGACATTCTTGAGTTTGCAAATGCGCAACTCCTTGAGCTCAGATATTATGATCATATTGTGGACAGGGAACTGGATTACATATAATATATGAGAGTATCTCTGCCAAAGGCGCCCTTTCCATATGGAAGATTAAGAAATACGAAAGGCTTGCTGCAAAGGTTATGAAGACTATTACGGAATTGACTGACATAACAGAGAAGATAGGCACCTCGTTAAAAGTTACAGAGGATGTTTATTATGCAAAGATTTATATGGCTGCCTTGAGACTATTCAGGGTTAAGGAATGGGAAGGGGGCATAAAGAAAAAGTTGGATATAGCATCCAATGTTTATGATATGCTTTACAGGGAGATTGCGAATAAGCGAATTGAACTGTTGGAGCTTGCAATAGTAATATTGATAATGCTGGAGATTGTTATTTTCTTTTTCGGAAAGTGAGAGAAGGAGGGTTAATGGCTCAAACATTTGAGAATGCTTCAGCCTGCTGGAAGACAATAATGTCCGATGTTTCAAAGGGCGGAGAGTTGCTGCCTGTTATAGAAAAATTCGCAAGGGAGAATACAAATCCTTCAAAGATAGTATTCGGCACATCAGGATGGAGAGGGGAGATCGGCACCGATTTTACATTCAATAATGTGCGTGTGGTCACATCAGCAATTATAGAGGCATTTAAGAGTAATGATAAGTCCTTCATGGATGCAATGGGTGTATCTGACTTTGAGGATATAAAAAGACGCGGGGTTATTGTTGGCCATGACAACAGGTTTTTAGGCCCTGACTTTTCAATGGAGGTTATAGGACTCCTCCAGAGAGAAGGGATAAAGACATGGTATGCTGGTGAGGCGATCACGCCGGAGTTTTCTGCAGGTATCGAGATGCTGAATGCTGCATGCGCTATTAATCTCACGCCATCACATAATCCCGCAAACTATGCAGGCTTCAAGTTCAATCCATCCGATGGCGGTCCTGCAGGCACAGAGATTACCTCAAAAATAGAAGATATAGCCAAAAGGATGATGAAAGAAGGGGTAAAAGTTGAGAGCCAAGCATCAAGGGCAGTTGTTGATAGGATAGATTTAACAGAACTCTACATAAAATACGTAAAAGAGCGGAAGACTCTGAATATTGAAAGAATAAAGGATTTTATAAGTAACGAGGATTACATTATCTGTATTGACAATGTCCATGGCGCAACAAGGGGACGCATTCAGAGGATTTTAGGCGAAAATCCGAAAATCAAATATCTGAGGACAGAGGATGATTATCTCTTTGGAGGCGTTGCACCCGAGCCTTCTGAAAAGAATATGGCAGGAGTTGAAAAGGTTTTAAGCCAGAGCAATGCAAAATTCAAGCTTGGAGCTATCATGGATCCTGACGGAGACCGTATCAGATATGCAGCCAGATATATTGATAGTATCATGCAGATACCCATGAACTATTTCGGTGCAATGGCGCTCCATTTTCTTAATGTTCATAAGAAATTTCCAGGAGTAGTGGCTAAATCGGTCGGCACAAGCAATTTTGTGAATGCCATAGCTGCAAAACTCGGAATTCCTGTCAAAGAGACAAAGGTGGGATTCAAGAATTTCAGACCTTATATGCTCAAGACAGCCCCTGAGAAGGCAATAGTCGCCTTTGAGGAATCTGACGGGATTTCCGGCTACAACCATACGCTTGAAAAGGATGCCCTGTTCGGACTGCTTCTGGCAATAGAGATGATGGCTGTTACAGGCAAGAACCTGAGCGAGTATCTGAAGGATATTATGGACGAATTCGGCTATTATTACCCTGATCGTTCAGGAATTGCTGTTGATGCTTCCCTTGTGGGAGAGCCTCTTATAAAAAAGCTTTCGGTCATTAAGGAGCAATATAAAAAAGGAACGGTAATTAATATAGGCGGAAGCAGCAGGACAGTTAAAGAACTAATAACTGTTGACGGAATAAAAATGGTCTTTGATGACGGCTCATGGCTCATGATAAGGCCATCAGGCACAGAGCCGAAGGTCAGGTTTTACATAGAGGCGAGGACTGAAGAAGGCAAAAAGGCAGTATTTGAGACAGCAGAGAGGATGACTAAAGAGGCGCTTGCATAGTTACATTTCTCGCCTTCCTTCAAGCGCCTTTGATAAAGTTACTTCGTCTGCAAATTCTATATCGCTTCCGATGGGCAGGCCGTAAGCGATTCTCGTAATCCTCACATTGAAAGGCTTTATAATCTCTGCTATATACTGTGCTGTCATCTCGCCTTTGGTATTCGGGTTTGTTGCTAAAATCACTTCCTTAACGCTGTCAGATTGTATCCGATGTGCAAGCTCGTTTATCTTCAGCTTGTCTGGCGTAACTCCATCGAGGGGCGAGAGAGCACCGAGCAGTACATGATATGTCCCATCGAAGCTCCTTGTCCTTTCTATTGCAATGATGTTGCTCGGTTCTTCAACAACGCATATCCTGCCTTTGTCCCTTGAGGGATCGCTGCATATGTTGCATGGGTCTGTGTCTGTAATGTTAAAGCATGTGGAGCAGAATCTTGCCCTGTCTTTAACATCGATGATTGCAGATGCAATGCCCTTTGCATCATCCGGCGACATGGTAAGGATGAAAAAGGCGAGCCTCTGTGCGCTTTTTCTTCCTATGCCGGGAAGCTTGGTGAGCTGGGTAATGAGGTCTTCTATTATGCCCTGCGTCATTTCCCGAAGATATTTCCCAATCCGCCGAGTCCGGGAATCTGCATGCCCATTGTGAGTTTCGACATCTCTTCGTTGACCATCTGCTGGGCCCTCCGCAATGCCTCGTTTGATGCTGCGAGGATCAAGTCCTGAAGCATCTCCACGTCATCGGGATTTACCACATCCTTTTCTATTTTTATGGAGACTATCTCACCTCCACCGTTGGCAACTGCTGTTACCATGCCTCCGCCGGCGCTTGCCTCCACGGTCTTTTTCTTTGCCTCTTCCTGCATCCTCTGCATTTCATCCTGTAGCTTCTGCGCCTGACGCATAATATCGCCGAGCATCTTTTTAGACATCGCTTCCTCCTTATATTTAGTGAATAGTCGTTAGTGAACAGTGAATAGTCAAAAGAAAACTAATTTTTTCTATTCACTAAATACTGTTCACTATTCACTGTTTTTCGTGGGTATCACATCCACTATCCTTCCTTCAAACAGCTCAAGGGCCTCTTTGATTATGG